>JAIVWA010000022.1:0-8657 GCA_049190255.1 Gammaproteobacteria bacterium
AAACCGGCTTTTTGTATGATGAAAGGTATCAGCTGCACTTAACCGGCGACTATCACCCCGAGATCCCTGACAGACTAACCTGCGTTTACCGGGGTATCCAGGAAGCCGGTTTGTTATCGAGTCTCATTCACATAAAAGCCAGGCGGGCGGATATGAAATGGATCGAACTGGTTCATGATGAACGCTATATCCTGCGCTTTGAGGCCGCCAGCCTTTCGGGCAAGAGCATGTTCGACAGCCCGGATAACCAGATATGCGCTGATACCTATGCGACCGCCCTGCTGGCTGTCGGCGGAGTCCTGGATGTCGCCGACCGGGTGATGGAAGGGGAGCTGGACAATGCCTTCTGTGCGATCAGACCTCCGGGACATCATGCCGAAGTCGCCAAAGCCATGGGGTTTTGCTATTTTAACAACGTGGCCATCGCCGCCCGCTACCTTCAGAATCAAAGGGGCATCCAGCGGGTTGGAATTATCGACTTCGATGTGCATCATGGCAACGGCACCCAGCACATCTTCGAGCAGGATCCGACCGTATATTACTACTCCATCCATGAGCATCCTTCTTTTGCATATCCCGGTACCGGACGCGAATTCGAATATGGTAAAAACTCCGGGCATGGTTATACCAAAAACTCACCGGTGTTACCCGGCCAGGGCGATGATGAATACAAACGCCTGATAGAAAAAGACCTGATTCCCGCCTTTGAGGAATTCAAGCCTGAAATCATCCTTGTTTCAGTCGGTTTTGATGCCCACATAGATGATGAAATGTCCGATATGAAATTGTCGACCGAAGGCTTCTCGTGGATTATGCAAAGGACCGTTGAGTTAGGCCGACAGCATTCCAAAGGCAGAATCATATCTGTACTGGAAGGAGGCTATTCGCTCGAACGCCTGCCGGAGCTTGCCGCCAATCACGTTGAAATATTGCTGAATGCGTAGGCGTGGTTAATTTGGTAATAAGTTGAAGATTATGAACAGCTATTTTACTTAATCAACCAATCAACCAATCAACTAAATTTAGGAGGCATTATGTTTGTAAGCAGATCCATGACCCGCAAGGTCATCACTGTTGATTCAGAAACACCTGTCATTGAAGCCCAGGAATTGATGGCGGATAACAGTATCCGCCACCTGCCGGTAGTAGACCAAAACCAACAACTTGTCGGCATTGTCACCGATCGAGATATCCGCAGTGCCTTGCCTTACAATTACCTTAAGGATACCTGTAGTGAAGAACAAAGGGAACAATTCTGCGCCCTGCCGGTTAAAGATATCATGACCAAAGACCCCCTTGCGATTTCTGCGACCTACACCATTCAGGATGCACTGCTGCTGATCCAAAATTCAAAAGTCGGCGCGCTGCCGGTGATCGATGATAACCGCCGGCTTGAGGGTATCATCTCGGTGCGCGATCTTCTGCGGGCCTTTATCAATGTTCTTGGTATTGGCGAGCCCGGCACCCTGCTGTGTATTCTGGTGAAAGAAGAGGTCGGCCAGCTGAAAAAAATTGTGGACGCAATCACCGCAGAGAATGTCTCCTTTGGCAGTGTTCTTGTCGCCAGGTACTGGGAGGAAGACAAGCGGGCCGTTTTTATCTATCTCTTGACCCAGAATATCGCCCACGTTAAAAAGAAATTGGATAGTTTGGGATTTACCCTGCTTGACCCCATGGAGTGGTATCTTGACCAGTTGCCAACAAATGAAGCGTCTCCAGAAAAAAAAATTGACGATTGATCCGCCCTAGGCGGAAATATTGACGATTTATGGTCCGCCTGCGGCGGATCACTCCATCAATTGATATTTTTAAAAGCACTAAACTGTATATCATGCACCTCAAAGCCAGTGCCGGTCCCTGCCAGGAACTGTATATTTACTACATCAAGGGCCGCTTGAAAGCGGACAGCGTGATGCTTTACAATGACTTTCTTGGAAACTGGGAAGAAGAAGACGATTCTTTTCTTTTTTTCTCCCGTCCCGCTACCGGGCAAGTCGAAAATCTCTTGGGTCGCCAACCCCATCTGAGCTACATTGACAGCTATCAAATGCCCTACGAACAATGGCTGGGAGAAGTATTCAGCACCTTCGAGCACGGAAAATTTCGTGTCATACCCCGGTGGGAGGAAACGCAAGACAGGGTTAACGGCAACGGGGATAAGCTCCAAATTCTGTTGGATCCCGGCCTGGTCTTCGGCACGGGCACGCATCCGACCACCCGTGATTGCCTCGAGGCCCTGGAACTGGCGGCCGGCTCAAAACAAATCAACACCGTGCTGGACCTTGGGACCGGAACCGGCCTGCTGGCGCTGGCTGCCGCAAAATTGGGAAGTAAACGCGTTACAGGTGTTGATTTGAATTTTTTGGCAGCCAAGACTGCCGGCCGAAATGTGCGGCTCAATCATCTGCAAAATCGCGTCGCAATTGTCCAGGGTCGGGCGGAAGATTTTATTGCCTGTCCGGCGGATCTTGTTGTGGCCAATATTCATTACGATGTCATGCGGCGGCTGGTTAAGGTTAAAGGTTTTTTTGCCAAGAAAAGGTTTATTCTCTCCGGTCTTTTGCGCAGCGAAGCCAAAGATATCGCCGACACCCTTGCAAGACATCAGGTCAAGATTATAAAACACTGGACCCATGACGGCACCTGGCATACGTTTTATGGAAAGACGGGTCAGTGTAATGCCCCACAAATACATTAAAAAAGTCGAAAAGCGTATCTAAAAATAGCGGAGTCTTTGATTATAAAAAATTCCAAGCACCATTTGATATTTGTGATTCAATGTCATTAACTTAGGGTCAACTTTTCGTGGGAGTGGCTTTCCAGCCACGAAAAGAAGTCGCTCTAAAGCTGTGATTGCTTAATCGCGGCTGGAAAGCCGCTCCCACAGAGGTTACAACAATCCTTAAGTTAATGACATTAATTTGGTGCTTGTAATTTGTTATTTCCGGTTTATCCGGGTTAGGGTTAACAAGGCTGCCCGTACAGCCCGGGCAATCACCTTAACCTTTTCCAGATCATCTCTCAAATCGCGGGTGACCTCAAGCTGCACGCCAATGCCGGCTGCGCCGCGATTGCAGATGTTGTCGGGATGCGATCCTTGAAATCGAGGATGATCAATTGAAACTCCGATTCCTCCGTCTTCCAGTTCCCCGGCAATAAGGTTTGCTAACTCTTTATCCAGACCGCCGATGTGAACCAGGCCGGCGGTTCCGGTGCAGGCATGAATGGCAACCACGACCTCGGATTTTGACAATATCCTAGTGGCGTTGGGCTCATCAAAATGGTGGCTGGTTATATGCAGACAGGCATTATTTTTCTCTTTAAGGCCCTCAAAACAGTAACAGTTATAATTTTCGCGGGCGATACGTTTTGCCAGATCAGAAGTTCGCGGTTCAATTTTGCCGCCGTGGGGTGCAATAATCGTAACCCGGGACCCGGCATCACAAATATATAGTTGGTAATCTTTATCCGGCGCCTCATGATTCTGCAATTCATCAAAACTGCTGTATTTATCTTTTGCCATTTTTACCGCTTTTAAAAAATAAGTTCCGAAATACGAAAGGGTGGTATAAGTGGTTGTAGAAAAAAACGTTCGAATAACGGAACGTTTTTTTGACAACCGCTTTAACGGTTCAGCTACTTTTTATTTTTCAACAGAGCCTCGAGATCGGCGAAGGGCCTGAAGGACCCGGAAGGCTCTTGGTCCGTACCCGGCGTCACGTCACTATAGGGCGCAGAATCCTCATAACGTGAGTGTTCATTATCGTGACAGTAAAGGCACAGCAACTCCCAGTTGCTGCCGTCGGGTGGATTGTAGTCGTGGTTGTGGTCCTTGTGATGAACCGTGAGCTCGCGCAGTTTTTTGCCGCTGAATTCACGTCCACACCGCGCACAGATCCAGGGAAACATTTTGAGTGCCTGTTCCCGGTAGGTTTTTTCCCGCTGATTTTTGTTTTGCCGGGCATCGGCAACGATTTGGCTCTGCCGCTCTATTTCCGAAGGTGGTTTTTTAGATGCCATAATGTGTTTCCTTTTAAAATTACAAGATTCGCGGTTAGCCGCACAACAATTTTAGCCATACAAAGATTATCCCGGACGGCTGTCTGATTCGGAACCTTCAGGAGTTCAAATTCTTGAGCATCCGTTGCAGGGCCCTATTTTGAGAATAATTCTTCGACAAGGAATCCTCGAAGCGCTGCCATTTTCTATGTATTTTTCGTATTGCCATACGATCGACGTAGTTGCAGATTGGGATGAAATCAGAATTCCCGATATTGTCGATGATCACCAGGACCCCTTCAGATTCAGTGATCTTTTTGTAAACTATATTTTGAGGTTTAAGGGCTATGGTCACTATTTTCCATTTCAGCAGATATTGTTTCAACAAGGGCAGGGCCGGGGACAAATCTTGATAGTTAAGGTCTGCTTCATTATTTGCGGAAAAATACTGCTCCAGAGTTTTAGAAACTTCTCCGTTATGATCACGGATCAGTTCAAAAACAGCTCCCTTTCCCCGATTGGTTTCTATGTTGCCATAGAACCTGGCCAACATCTTCCAGGAGATATTGCGTTTTTCAAGCAGCCGGTAATAAGATTGTTCGCGTGCCGTCTCTTTATGATCGCCGGCCACAACAACCTTGATACACTTATTTTCATCCTCGGGATGAAAATAGCATTCTCGACGCAAGCCTCTTCCGATCAGGGATGATGATTCGAGGGTAAGCATAAGTCCCAAATAAGGTTTTGATAGTGAGCAGAAATAACACCGCCGTGAAGAATGCCATGGACGGCGTTGCCGATCAGTTCAGTTCTCATGGCAAAACTAAATCCGGCTTCGTCCAGCTTCAAATTGGCAACGTTCAAACCCAGAAGCCGGTTAAAGGGAAGATTCTCATATACCTCGTGAACAATTTTAAGCAGGGCATCAATCGTTTTTTGTGGTTCATTCATTATTTATTCCCTGCAGTCATCATATTATTAAGATATTCTACCAGCATATATTCAGATATATCGTATGGCAGTGCTTCCAGCAGCATGTTGACTCTATCCATCCTCTCCGGTGGTTCGGTACCGGTTACACCGGCCATCTCGGCCAGCTTAAAAAATGCTTCGTCATCAAACGTAAAAGAGAGTTTTTTCAGTTCTTCCTGCAGGTCCCGGGTTTGCTGATCGACTTCCCGGTTTTTAATTTCTTCAACGGTATTCTCAAAGTCTTTTAGAAATGCCCTGGCCTGGGGCACGGTTGAGCGGTTTAATGAAATGTGCAGGTTGGATGGAGAATTTTCCCTGGCAAATTGGGGCTGAAGATACCAGCCCGTTTTCTTCATCTCTTCGGCCAGGCGGTAGACATTTATCTTGTCCGTGGTCGATGCCAGGGCAAACATGCACATATCCGGTTTGCCCAGCACCCGCAGACCGTCTATTTGGCTGACGCCCTCAATCATCAATTGGGTGGCCGCCATGACCTCCCGGACAATTTCCATATAGCCCTCATCGCCCATGTAATTCAAAACCGCCCAGGCAGCAGCCATGGGTCCCCCGCTTTTGGCGCTGGTGATCGCCGGGTTTATCACCGGATAGCCAGTCCAGCGCGAGCAGCCCCAGATCTGATATTTTCTGAGCTCTTTGTTTTTGTGTAAAACAATGGAAGCGCCTTTGGGGGCGTAGCCGTATTTATGAAGATCTACGGACAAAGACGTCACACCGGGAACGTTTAGATTAAAGTCCGGAACGTCGTAACCCAGTTTGCGCATGTAAGACAGATGGATGCCGCCCACACAGGCATCCACATGACACAGCAGATCTTTTTCAAGGGCCAGGGCGGCGATCTCCGGAACCGGGTCGACAACCCCGTGAGCATAACCGGGGGCCGAGGCGACCAGTAAAATGGTGTTGTCGGTAATGGCCTTGCGCATGGCATCAACATCCGCCACAAAGGAATCATCATGGACGCGGGTAACGACCGGCTTTATCCCCAGGTAGTGGCAGGCTTTGAAAAGAGAGGAGTGGGCGGTGATCGGCAGCACCAGCTCCGGCTCTTTGATATGGGGCTTGACCGCCCGCGAATAGTCCCGGGCGGTTTTAACGGCCAGGATCAGACTTTCCGTACCGCCGGAAGTGAAATTGCCGACAACTTTGTTGTCGCAACCGAGCAGGTTGGCGGTCATCCGCACCACTTCATTTTCCAGACGCAGCAGGCTTGGAAAAGACAGGGGGTCAAGCGCATTTTCCGTCAGGTACATGGTGTAGGCCTCGTGGGTCACCTCATGGACTTTTTTGCCGGGATCATAAATGAATCCGAGCACTCTACCGGACTTCCAGTCCAGATCCTCTCCTTTATAGCTTTGCAAAATCTTGAATATTTCTTCTTTCGGCAACCCCTTTGGCGGTATTTTCATCAGCGCACGCTCCTCTCGGTGTTAATTAAATCTGGATGCCAAGCTTCTTCAGGGTATCAACCGTCGGAATGCCATTGGTATCGTAGCCCCTTAGCTTATAGTACTTATCAAGCATCTTTTCCAGGGGTACCATTCGCTTGTAAAGATCTCCTTCTCTGACTTCATTCAATAAGCGATCCGGCAGGGTATCATCCTTGCGGGAAATCCCTTCCCGGCAGTTCATGTGCCGCTCCAAAACATGGATGCGGTCACCGGCTTGGAGAAATTCGCCGGCCGACATTGGGATTCCGGATACGGCTTCGAAAAGGTCGGAATAGATGCTGAAATCCACCAGTTTGGTTGCTAGCTGTGGAAGATACTGCATCATTAAAGCCAAAACCGGGTCCGGGGTGTACTTGGTAAGCGGTGATTCCATGGTATAGGCATATGAGGTGAACTGGCAGGTATGCAGCGAATTCACACCGCAGAAGGCACTTTCAAAAAGCCTGGTGAATTCTGCTTTGGCATAGGTCTTAAAGGGATCAAGATATTTAAAAAATATTTCCAAGGCGATTAAATAGGCTGAAAGGTGACAGGCGCCGCGATTGGCCACCGCATAGGCCAGTCCCTGACCCCAGGAACCGCGCGGATCATAAGCCGCCATTTCAAGACCTTTAATATTGATCGCAAATTCTTTACCGCCGTATTTTTGTGACAACCAGCGGGTGCCGTTGGCAAATTCATCGCCCTGATCATTGCGGTGGGCAATACTTAACAGCGTGTCGGCAATACCCTCAGGCGAGCCGAATTTAAGATCGGTCTCGATCAGCCTTTTGCCGCCTGCTTCCATGACCCACGAAAGGGTGACGCCGCTGGAGATGGTATCCATTCCCATCCGGCCGCAGATATCGTTGAACTCAGTGATCCGGTCGGTGTCAAAAATTCCCAGGTTCGGCCCCAGAAGATTAACGGATTCGTATTCCGGCAAGTGGTGCTCACTGCCGTCCGGGTAGGTCCCCTTATGTCCGCAAAGAATGGTGCAGGGCTTGCAGGTGTCAAAACTGGTGTTGTATTTTTTTTGCATCGTTTGACCCGAAATGTCTTCAGCCCTTTTGTCGCTGCCGCGGCGAAAATTGTTTACCGGTATCAGCCCGGCTTCGTTGCAGGGCCGGGTATTGGAATTAGTGCCGTAGTTGCGATAAAGATCCCCGGTGTGTTTATTGGCTTTGATGTATTGGGTCGCTTTTTTGCACACGGCCTTGAATTTATCCGGATTATTCGGCAGGATCCTGTATGTCCCCCCGTGGGCAACAATGGCTTTCAGGTTCTTAGCGCCCATGACAGCCCCCATACCGCCGCGTCCCACAAATCGATGCCCGCTGGCGATATTGGCGTAGCGCACCCGGTTTTCACCCGCCGGGCCGATGGCCAGCACACCGTCTTTTCTGTCGCTGCTCAACACTTGCTGGGTCTCAACTGTGTCCTTGCCCCACAGGTGGGCGGCATCCTGGAATTTTACGCCGTTGCTGTCAATTTCAAGATAAATCGGCTTTTCGGATTTACCGCTAATCAGCAATCCGTCATATCCGGCCGTTTTATAGGCCATACCGAATGGTCCCCCACAGGACGAGGCCAGCATGATTCCGGTTAACGGCGATTTGGTCAGCGCGGCAAAACGACCGGAGCAGGGTGCACCGGTTCCCATCAAGACACCCATCATAAAGGCCAGATAATTGGCCTCGCCCAGCGGGTCAATGCCCGGCGCAAGTCTTTCAAAAAGAAGCTTCAATCCCAGGCCCTTGCCGCCCAGATACAGCTTGCGGTCATTGTCTGTGACTTGAAGTTCCTTGACCTGTTCTGATTTGAGATCAATCTCCAGGATGCGATTGCTGGATCCGATAATTTTTTTTATTTCAATTTCCATTATTCACCTATATCCTGGCACTTAATAAAATGTTGCCAAACCCTAACCCGGACAAGCCGGAATCAAAAAGGAAAAATTAATCACGAAAACACGAAATCTGGAAAGCACGAAATTTTCTTTTTCGTGTTTTTGTACTTTCGTGCTTTCGTGATAAAAAGTTTTGCCACATAATGCAAAAAAATAACAATTAAGATTCTAAATATCTGAGCGCACGGCAACGGCATAGTTCATAGGGCCTGTGCAGGAAATGACCTGACCTCCCGGGTTTTTGGCAATTACTTCCAGGACACGACACCAAACCAGGTGCCGCTATTTATCAGTCGTCAATTGATCAAAGACTTCCACGGAGACGGCCG
>JAIVWA010000022.1:8665-17513 GCA_049190255.1 Gammaproteobacteria bacterium
TCTAATAACGATTAACAAATAACCATTAACGCCTAATTGAACGTTTTTCGTTCAATTAGGGTAATATGCCAACCTTTTTGACAATAAAACGAACAATTCCCAGTAAGATAAAAACCCCCACCGACAGTGCGGCAAATGTCAGCCAGGTTATGTAATTTCCGCCTTTGAGCAGTTGGTAGGGATTCCAGCTGGCTTCGGCAACATTGCGACCCAGCTTGTGGCGGTATTTATCCGGAACATTCGGCAGGCCGTCCGCATCGGTATCGCTAAAACTCTGAATATAGGCCATGACCGCTTTCCACTCTTTGAGTTCCTGGATCCCCGGCTTTTGTCTGTCGGCGTCGATACGCATGCGCTTCAGGTCTTCAATGGGGTTGCCGTTGCTATCTTTGGGTACAATCTTTAATATCTGCCGGGTATAGTCGCCGATGACTTTTAAAAATGTTGCATTGTAGATATCGGCGGCAATCCTTATCAGTGATCGATTTGATTTCGAGTAGTCCAGTTGTTGATAGCCGTTTTCTTCATCACCGAGCCAGATTTCCGTGACCCGGTCGAAAATCATACGGTGAGGATTGTGGGTGAATTTAG
Organism: Gammaproteobacteria bacterium; assembly: GCA_049190255.1. GTDB lineage: Bacteria > Desulfobacterota > Desulfobacteria > Desulfobacterales > JAFDCJ01 > JAFDCJ01. The sequence continues at coordinate 9,257 of JAIVWA010000022.1, forward strand.
CGCCTGACACCTGTATGAAATAGTCACTGCCTTTCAACGGATAAATGCTGGTCAGGACCTCAAAAGTTTTCTTTAACTCGGACGGATAGACATAAATTGAAACCAGCGGATATCCCATGGTTTGCGCTTCATCAAAGCCGATACCCAGCGGTATGGCCCTGAAAGCATCGCACACCGCTATTTGACCGCTTTGGCCCTTAACGATCGGGTCCCGGATGACCCCATTGGAAATGACGGAAACCAAAGGTTGGGACGGAGGATTTGACGGGTCGTTATCAAATTTATTGATATACCACCGCATGGAATCGGCAATCAGATTTCCCAGGTTGGATTCAGCTGTTTGCAGGACAAGATCAAAATCCGTTTCGGCGATAATTTCTCTGAAGGAAAGCCCCTCTTGCGCCAGTACCCGGCGTGTGATTTGTGCTTCAAATGCTTCAATCTGCTTTGAAATAGCAGCATCACCGCTAATGGTATCATTTATTTCCACCGCGAGATAGTTTTTGAGGGACACCTGGCCATTATCATAGGAGATATCGAGCACCCCCAGCTGTTTGCCGTACTCCCAGGACTGGACGATGATGGTATTGTTGATTTGCAGGGCCTCATTTACTTTGGTGTGGGTATGGCCGCTGATGATGATGTCGATACCGTCTACTTCCCGGGCCAGGATTTCATCTTCCGATTTTTTTTGGTTTTCAGACAAACCGCTGTGGGACAGGCATATGACGAGATCGACGCTTTGGGTTTCCCGCAGGACCTTTACCATCTTTTGGGCGGCGGCAATCGGATCGCCGAAGGATACCGGCGAGGCAAAGGGGGCCACCTCGGCGGCATCTTTGCCCATCAAACCGAATATGCCGATCCGAAGGCCTCCTTTTTCGAGTACCAGGAACGGCTTGACAACTCCCTGGTTAAAGATCGTTTCCAGGGCATCATCTTTGTTGCTCTCAGCGCTGAAAATTACGTTGGAGGCAACCAGGGGCGGAATGTTGCCCGAGCTCCGGGCACTTGTCAATATTCTCGCCAGTCCCTCGGGTTTAAGATCAAACTCGTGATTGCCGAGGCAAACCGCGTCATAGCCCATCATACTTAACAGACGAAGCTCAAAGGCCTGTTCCCGGCTGAGCATGTGAAAAAGAGAACCCATTAAAAAATCACCGGCGTCCACTACCAGCACGGGATTGGAGCGGTCCTGCTTCACCTTTTTGATTACCGTTGCAATGCGGGCCCAGCCGCCAATGGTCCGGTCATCACCGGCAACAGAAGGGGTATAGGCAATATTCGGCGGGGCACCTAAAAAATGAGAATGCATGTCATTGGAGTGGATGATGGTTATGGCTTTTTCGGCGGCCAGGGCCTGAGGTGCAAAGGTGAACGTGAACCAAAAAATAATAATGATTTGCAACCGCTTCATATGGGAACCTCCTATTCCAAGAACAGACTGAACATCCAACATCGAACGTCCAACGTCGAACATCGAATAATGATGTCGCTCCGCTCCGCAATTTAATTTCATTTTTTTTCAGTAAACCTTCCACAGTCCCCCGGCGTAAAATTAACTTAATTTGGGCCTATTTCGGGTACCCGGTAATCTCTCTTATACGCTCATATAAGGGTTTCAGGCGCTTGTACATCTTTTTGTAAACGTCGTGGTAAAGCGCATTGTACATGCTATGGTTCCGCCGATCCGGCTCGTAGACTTGGCCGACGTGGGTCATTTCCCTGACCGCCGTTTTAAAATCCGGATGCAGCCCCAGGCCCACGGCAGCATCGATAGCGGCGCCCAGACCCGAGGTTTCATACAAATGAGGCCGAGCGGTGGGCAATCCGAAAATGTCGGCCGTCAGCTGCATGGCATTGCGGCTCTGGCTTCCGCCGCCGGAAACCCGCAGGCTGTTAATCGATGTGCGGCTGCGTTTTTCAATGCGCTCTTTGCCCTCCCGTAAAGCATAGGCCAGTCCCTCCAAAATGGAGCGATACAGGTGCGCCCGGGTATGCACATCCCCAAAGCCAATGATCGCCCCTTTGGCTTCCGGCCCGGGCATCTTTAAACCCGGTGTCCAGTAAGGCTGCAACATCAAACCCATGGATCCCGGTTCAATTTCATCAACCAGTTTATCAAACAGCTCTTCCGGGGAAAGCCCTGACTTGGCGGCTTCTCTTCGCTCCGGATATCCGAACTCCTGCTTGAACCAGTTGACCATCCAGTAACCGCGGAACACCTGGACCTCGACGCTGTAAAACCCGGGTACCGCGGAGGGATAGGGCGGAATGAGCGGGATGGGTTCGACATATTTTTTGTGGGTCACGTTGATGGTGGCCGTCGTACCATAGCTGAGACAGCCGATGTTGGATGCGAGGCTTCCGGAACCAATGACCTCACAGGCTTTGTCGGCGGCTGCAGCCACCAGAGGAAGTCCTTGCGGTATACCGGTTTTCTCCGCTGCCCGGGTGGTTATGGTTCCAAGAATCTCGCCCTGGGGAATCAATTCCGGCATCATGGCAATATCAATCGGGGATAAAACCCGCCATTTCCAGTCCCAGTCGGCTGACCAGCGTTGTCGTTTGTAGTCAAAAGGGATGTAGGCCACCTGGCAGCCGATGGAATCGACATATTTGCCAACCAGCCGGTAAGTCAGATAGCCGGAAAGCAGCAGAAATTTATGGGTGTTTTGCCAGATTTCCGGCTGATAGGTAGCAATCCAGTTTGCTTCGGCCTCCGCCTGCAGATAGGCCACCGTTTTTTTAAGGCCGCCCAAAGCGAAGATAATTCCCCACAACCCGGCCACCGGCGCCAAGTCGTAGGTTTTGCGCTGGTCCAGCCACAGCATGGCCGGACGCAGAGGTTTGCCGTTTTTATCAACGTTCACCACGGTTCCGCGCTGGGTGGTAAGGGCAACCCCGGCAATGCGGTTCTTATAGCCAGGGTTTTGCTGCCAGAGGTCCTGGCAGGCATGGCACAGAGCATCCCAAAAGACATCCGGATCCTGTTCCGCCCAGGCCGGTTGCTCGGAGAAATAAGGCGTAAACGGCACCAGCACTTTTGCCATGAGCCGGCCTTTAAGATCAAAAATCAATGCTTTCAGACTCTGGGTCCCGTTGTCTATTGCCAGCAGCAGGTCTTTTTCGCCCATTGATCACCCTAACCCGGATAAACCGGGACAAAGAAAATGACGATTGACGAATGACTATTGACGAATGAAGGAATCGCTTCGCTCCGTCATTTTTATTTGATAGGTCTTTTTAAAATTGATCCGCCGGCTTCCTGCTCCGCCTCCGGCTCGTAGACCCGAGCCTACGGGTCGGAGAGTAGAGTTTACAGCTCGGAGAGAGGGGGACCTTAAATATTCAATATTCGATCGACAATCTTCAATCATTAAGTTAGCCCATTTTGCTGTGCTGCTTACGGGAAAAAATTTTATAGTAAATCAAGCTCAGTGCCGATCCCAGCGCTCGCAGGGAAATGATCTTTCCTTTTGCAAGAACTTCAGCGCGTTTGACTGGAAGGGCATGGACATGAAGCCAATGCTCCAGATAGCTGTTGATTTCTTCTTTCCAGCGTCGCCGATCCCAGGGCAGGCTTTTTTTGCACAATTTGCGGATACGTTTTAAATACGCTTTTCCGCCTTCCGGTGTCAATAACCCAATGCGGACTCGCCGTAATAATAGATCGCTCAGGTGTCGGATTTGTTCATTTTGGGCCACATACGGCAGCTCGGCCCAGATGGTATAAGTCCCCGGAATAATTTCAAGATCCTTGGGTTTAGCGCTTCGGACAAGGGTTTCGGCTGCCATCCCGTAGCGGCCGAAAAGACGCCGCCAGATTTGGGGGGTCAACCCATAGCCCAGAGGAGGTTTTTCCGGCACTTCGTCGAAGGCCGGTGCCTTGCGGTTTATCTTTGTATCCTGCGGCAAAAAGGGTTTGGCGGCCTTGAGCGCATCCATGGCAAGGCGTCGAAAGGTTGTCAATTTACCCCCGGTAACGGTTATCAGGCCGTTATTGATCCAGACGACGTGTTCACGGGATTCCTCCGAAGGCTTGAGCTTTCCTTCACTGAGTACCGGCCGGATGCCGGCAAAAGCACACAGGCAGTCTTTCAGTGAAATTTCGAGGGACGGAAATATTGCCTGAAGCCCCTGCATCAGGTAGAAAACTTCTTCCCCGGTTATTTTTGGCTCCACTGATAAGTTCTGCGCATGGTCCAGGTCGGTGGTGCCCACCAGCACGGCACCTTCCCAGGGAACCACAAAAACCGCGCGATTATCCACCGGGTGGATGAAGCTAAAGCCTTTGGTTAGCGGCAGCACCTCGGCCGGAAATACCAGATGGCTGCCGCGCAAGGGCCGCAAATGGCGCTGAGGTTCCGGGGAAGGGTGTAATTTTTCGGCCCAGGATCCGGTGGCGTTGATCACCGCCGGAGAGATCAGTGTTTTTGTCTCAAGGGTTTCCACATCTTGCACTTCGACGCCTAAAACCTGGCCTTCATCGTTGCGGTTGATACAGCGTACGGCCGTATAATTTAAAGCACAGGCGCCTGATGCCACCGCTTCGTTGATGAGGCGTAGAACCAGCCTGGAATCATCGACCTGGGCATCCCGGAATTCAAAACCGCCTTTAAGACCGTTGGCATTGATATGGGGGACCATCTGTTTGAATGTTTGGCCGTCATAATAATGATGTTGTCGCTCCCGGGCCATAATATCATACAGCGATAACCCAACCTGCATGGTTCGCTTACCCGGCCGCTGATCTTCATAGATCGGCAGCAAAAATCCAAGCGCTTCAACCAGCCCGGGTGCTTCTTTAAGAAGGCGTTCACGCTCCTCAACGGCAATTTTGGTCATTCTAAAATGTCCCTCTTTGAGGTAGCGCAAGCCGCCATGGACTAATTTTGATGAGCGGCTGGAGGTGCCCCAGGCAAAATCCTGCTGCTCGATGAGAACAACCTTCAACCCCATACGGGCCGCTTCCCTAAATATTCCGGCACCGGTAATTCCGCCGCCGATGACAATCAAATTCCATTCAGCGGGCAGTTCTTTTAGATTCATTGCTTACATCCTTATTTATACATAGGTTAAACCGCTCAGTTTAGGGCAATAATTTATCCGGATTCATCTGCTGGTTGGGATCCAGATGGTTAAAAACCTCCTTCAGGGTACTGATTCCGAGAGCACCTTTTTCAGCGCTAAGATATTGTCGATGGTCTTTGCCGACACCATGCTGATGGCTGATGGTGCCGCCGGCGTCGACAATGGTTTGGCTGGCCGATTGTTTTATGGACTTCCAGGCTTCCAACGTTGCCTGCGGTCGGTCATACAGGCGGAAAAGAAAGGTGGTATAAATACTGGAGCCGGTCGGGTAAACGTGCGAAAGATGAGTAAATACATGGACCCTCTCATCCCGGCTGGTCCGGGCGTCTTTGATGGATTTTTCAATGGCATGCATCGTGGCCGTTACTTTGTCCCAGGTGATGGCCGTTTCCAGAGTATCCACAGCATAACCCAGATCCCAGAGCGTGTTTCTCAGGTAAGCGGATCTGAAACGGTTCTTTTTCCAGGCCTTGCCCATGGCTTTTCCAACCGCAATGCCTTTGTTTCGGCGCACGATCGCAAACGCGTCGGCTCGTGCGGCTGACGTCATTCGCCGGGACCCGATAAACCCCATCAGGCACATACAGGCTTTTTGATCCGTTAGGCCTCGCAAGCGGAGATAATGCCGAAGCAAAGAGATCTGCCGTTCATGGCCGGCTAAAGCCAGATTTGTAATGGTTTCGGCGGGATTGCTCAACCGGATCATCGAAAATGGAATGTCGGCACCGGCGATGGCTTTTACGGCATCTTTTCCCTGTTCCCAGGTGGGAAAAAAAATTCCGTAAACATCGTCTTTTTCCGGAAGGTGAGAAAGTTTGACGGTAACCTGGGTCAGCACGCCCATGCGGCCCTCCGAGCCGAGCAAAATCTGGCGCAAGTCAGGTCCGGCAGCTGACGCCGGAAATGGTGGGAAATTCAGAATCCCCCGGGGGGTGACCACTTTCCCCCCGGCAAACAGCTGTTCGATTCTACCGAAATGCCGCGACTGTTGACCGCTGGATCGGGTGACCACCCATCCGCCCAGAGTTGAATACTCAAAGGATTGCGGGTAATGGCCCAGGGTGAATCCCCGGGCGTTTAATTGCTTTTCGAGCTCCGGTCCGCGAACTCCGGCTTCAAAAGTGGCCAACATGTTATCCGAATCAATACGGATTAAACGGTCGAGGTGCTCAAGGGATAAGCTGAGAACCATTTTTTCACCCGCAGGGACGTCCAAATGACCGACCACACTGGTGCCGCCTCCGAAAGGGATGACCACCACATCATGATCGGCAGCAAACCTTAATAGCTCCTGAACCTCATCCACACTGGCAGGCATGGCGACACCGTCCGGAAAGTGCTGCAAAATACCGCAATGCAGACCAATCCAATCCGGCAGGCTTTGCCCGTGGGCGTGGTCAAGCCGTAATTTCGGGTCCGTTGATATTAACGGGTGCCCAGGCATCCGTGAAGTTGGGACCTGTTTCAATATTTTTTCCAGGGGACAATCGGGGACCTGCCGTCCTTTACCGATGCGGTTTGCCAACATTTCCAGACCTGCCGGCGCTACGGCCATATTTACCGATTCATCCCCCCAGCCGTTCCATCGTTGCATGTTTCCTATCCTTATTAGCTATTACTGATACTAATTGACTTTCACCGTTTCTGCCTATCTATCCCGGACTGAGCCCTGATATCCTGCCAGATGGTAATGCTTTGCGCGATTGCCTTTTTCACGACCGCTTCAACGCGTTTGATATTGCGGCCTTTAATCGTATCCGAAAGTTTTTGGTAGAACATCCGGGATGCCAGGCGGGCGGTTTTTTCAGTGAAATATTGCAGGGCCATGGCTTTATAAACAGCGGCAAAGTCATTGAGTATCAGTGCGAATACCGGATTGCGGGAATTTCTGGCCATCAGGATTTGTAAATTCCAGTCATAGTCTGAAAATGCCCCGGCCTTTTCAGTCAGGGTTTGGGCTTTCGACAGATAATTCAGAATAATGTCGGGATGGTAGGTAGCGGCGCGCCCGGCAACAGGAGGCAGCATGGTCAGGCGGACTTCGAGCAGATGGGTGATAAAGCCGTTGGGTAAATAGTCGCCGTACTTGGCCAGGGTGCTCAGCAGACTCAGGCCGCCGTCCTGCCAGTAGTTGTTTACCACGGTGGGTTTACCATGACGGATTTTTATCCAGCCTTCACCGGCAAGACGCTGCAATGTTTCTCGCAGGGTCGGGCGGGTGATCCCTAATTCTTTGGCCAGGCGCCTCTCATTTGGCAGGGCTGCGCCGGTCGGATAGGTCCCATCCAGAATAGCGGTGACCAGGGTTTTTTCAACATACTGGGTCGGCCTTAACGGTTGGGCCGGATTCAATATCCCCATTTCCTGCCTCCTTTTAAAATTAACTGGTAAGAGGTCATACCAGTTTGCTGGATATATGTCAATGCAAATTTTAGGTAGAGCTAAGAAAAATAAGTGAGGAGATACTCGAAGAAATGCCTAAAATTAAGGTGTCGTTTCACTCCATCCATTCAAAATTGAATCAGTCTTTAGTGTTTAGCTGTCAATGGATATTTTTAGGAATTTAAAATCTTTACAACGAATGATGTGTGATTAGTTTCTACCCTAACATCTTAACTCGGATTTCATGTAATAGAGGCATTTACTTTTTTATCTGGGTCGAGGTTTAACCAAAAATGAGGTGTTCATGCCAGAGACATTGACCCTGGTGATTGCCAGCGGCAATCCCGGAAAGACAGCCGAAATTAGAGACCTGTTAACGGGTTTTCCCATCGACATCAAAAACCTGGACGAGTTTGGGCCCATTCCACCCGTGGTGGAGGACGGGGACACCTTTGATGAAAATGCCTATAAAAAGGCTAGTTTTGTATCCAGGGTTTTAGGGTTTCCGGCTCTGGCGGATGATTCGGGACTGGTGGTGGAAGCGCTTGATGGTGCCCCCGGCGTGTATTCGGCCCGCTATGCCGGCGACAATGCCAGCGATCAGCAACGATACACCAAGCTGCTTAATGAGATGAAGGGAAAGTCCAATCGCCAGGCGGCCTTCGAATGTGTTTTGTCGCTGGCGGTTCCCACCGGGGCCGCTTTAACCTATGAAGCACGCTGCGAAGGGCTGATTGCCGAAGAACCGGCCGGAGAAAGTGGTTTCGGCTATGATCCGGTG
>JAIVWA010000023.1:0-17339 GCA_049190255.1 Gammaproteobacteria bacterium
TTCCAAATCACAATACTCAAATTCCAAACAATATCGAAATTCCAAATTTCAATGACCAAAACATTTCTACCACTTATTCGATGTCTCGCGGTCATTCTATCTGTTTTGAATTTTGAATTTGGGTCATTGGGATTTGTTTGAGATTTGGTTTTTGGTGCTTGGAATTTTCATGATTTTCATTAAGCAGGTAACTTTTGTATATTCAGTCAATTACCTGTCTAAATGACGTGCCCTGGCGGGCTAGCCCGGAGATTCCATCTGTTTGAACTGCAGAGTAAAAGTTGTGCCTTTGTTCACCTCGCTTTCAACATTGAGCCAGGAGTCATAGGCCTCAAGAATGCGGTGCACGATTGACAGGCCAAGACCGGTACCACTGGGTTTGGTGGTGTAAAAGGGATCAAAAATGGGTTTAAGATCCTCGGGCGACATCCCACAGCCGTCATCCGTAATTTTGATGCAGGCGCGTTTGTTTTTTAACGCATACATTTCAATGTTGATCACGCCTTGGCCATCAATGGCTTCTGAGGCATTTAACAAAAGGTTCCAGAGAATCTGTCGCAGGTGTACCGGATCCATTGATATCCATATACCGGATTGAATATTTTTGGTTATTGTGATGCGACCGTCATGGGATGCGTCCTTTTCAAATAACTCGGCGGTTTCGATTAAAACTTTATCAAATTCAATGGTTTCAACCTGAGCGGCCGGCGGGCGGGCGTACATCAGAAAATTATTTGCCAGTGAGCTTAAACGATCTGCCTCCCGTAATATAATATGCATAAGCCTGTCATGATCGGGATCATAATGGTTATCCTCTTTGAGAAGCTGTATGGACCCGGTCAGCGAAGCCAGCGGGTTTTTGATCTCATGCGCCAACCCGGCGGCCATCTCACCGACGGCTGCCATTTTTTCAACACGCTTTACGTGACTCTCCATTACCCGCAGTTCTTTTCGTGTACTTCGAACTTGCTCTGATAAGAAGCTGCTTAAAAAAGCAACAGCGAAACAGGCGGTCATGGTTATCAAAATTTTGTAAAGCACCTGGTTCCACGGGTGGCTTGAGGCCAGCATCGCTTTTTCAGCAACAAAGGGATAAATAATACCATAGTATTCAAGATCCACCATGACACCGTATTGAATGCTGCAAATCGCCGCAATGACCAGTGTTTCCCTGATGGACAGTAACATGCTGGAATAAATGATGACAACCAGGTACAGAAAAGAAAAAATGCTCGAAAAACTCCCGGTAACAAATAATATTATCGTCACGATCAAAGTATCGATTAGAATTTGCACATAAGCAAAGGTGATATATTGTTTCGTGCGCTCGAGCACCAGGGCATATAAAATTGACAGAAAAAATATGCTGGCGATAAGACCGTATAAAAGTTTGAGTGGGGGGCCTATGGGCGGAGGTGAGTCGCCAAGTTGCAAGATTACTGAGGAGCCCAGCAAAAGCGTTGAAAAAAGAACCCGAAAAAGCATCAACCATTTCAACTTATCTTTAAAGTCTTTTTCGGGCATTTGCAATGCGTGATCCATAGCGGTAAGAAACCGGCAATATATAGCTGGATTACAATAAATGAAATTCCGAGACGGTTATAGCAATTGAAGGGCATTAAATGGCAGAGCCTGTCAACGGTGCGATGGGTTCTGCTCCAAAAGTGACCCGACCGCACCTTTGGGTCGCTGTTTTCAGCTGTCCTTCGGCACAGATAGCTAGACAGCTCCGGCCATTTTGAATATTGGAAGATACATGGCAATAACCAACCCGCCGATGGTCACGCCTAAAAATACCAGCATAAAAGGCTCGATCAAGGCCGTCAGGTTGTCAACCGCCTGATCAACTTCCTCATCGTAAAAATCGGCAATTTTCTCCAGCATGGCATCCAGGGCACCGGTGGATTCACCAACCCCAATCATCTGGCAAACCATGGGCGGAAATACACCGCTTTCGGCTAACGGATCGGCCATGGTGCGGCCTTCGGCGATGCCTGAACGGACATTGTAAATCGCCTTTTCGACGGTACGATTACCGGCTGTTTTGGCGACAATATCCAATACCTCCAAAATTGCCACCCCACTGGCCAGCATGGTACTCATGGTTCGGGTAAACTTGGCAACGGCCACTTTACGCAAGAGTGACCCGAATACAGGAATTTTTAAAAGTAAGGCGTCGACCATATCCTGCCCTCTTTCCGTGCTGTGAAACTTTTTAAAGGCGATAGCAAACAGAATCATAGCGGCGATAATATATACAATCTTGCTTTTGATCATATCGCTCATGGCCACAACAATCTGGGTAGGTACCGGAAGCTCGCCACCAAAATCGGCGAACATTTCCTCAAAAACCGGAATCACAAAAACCAGAATAACAGCCAGAACTACGAAGGCGATAATAAGGGTGACGATGGGATACGTCATGGCCCCTTTTACTTGAGACTTGAGCCTGGCTGCCTTTTCCATATAGGCGGCAAGTCTTCTTAAAATCGCATCCAGGATACCTCCGGCTTCCCCGGCGGCAATCATATTGACAAAGAGGTCATCAAACTGTTTGGGAAACTTTTTCAAGGCTTCGGCCAGCGTCGCCCCGCCTTCGACGGACTCCTTAATGTTCTTCAGCATCTTTTTAAAGGTGACATTGGCTTGCTGGGAGTAAAGAATGTCGAGGCACTGGATAATTGGCAAACCGGCATCGATCATGGTCGAAAATTGTCGCGCAAAAAGTATAACATCATGCTGTTTAACTTTAGGCTGGAGAAAGGCAACGTTTTCAAAAAGGTCTTTGGGCTTGGCCTTGATTTTAGTCGGCGTAATTTTCTGACGAATCAGTTGTGCTTTTACCGCGTCTTCGCTGGCAGCTTCAACTTCGCCTTTTTGCTTACCGCCACTTCTATTTTTGCCCACCCACAAGTAAACTGGCATGATCAATCCTCCCTGATGATTAGATATAAGACGCAATGGCCGGTGGTCTGCGCCTGCTCTTTAAATTCGGCCATAAAGTCCATCTCAATACCGCTATGGCTCTTTAATACCCGAACAAGCATCATTGTGACAATACATATTCAGAGTCATTATCGGCTGGAGGAAAAAAAAACTTAAGGTTTTTATCATATTTTATGAGATTAAATCATTTAAAATGCAAACGCCTTTGGCATCAGTGCCCAAAGGCGTCGGCTAACATTTTTTAAATTTGGCGATTTTGACCTTTCGGTTTTAGATCCGTAGTTTTTCTCCACCATCGAAATAATTATATTATACCCCCACTGGAAAGTCAAGAATCGCAACTATTTGGATTCAATAGGCTTAACTTGTATTTTCAAGATCATAAACAGGTCACCCGATGAGAATAAGCTAGTGGTAATACCTGGCTGATTATGTTACCCTATGGGGTCTGAATGTTTGGGGAAATGGTCATTTTAAGAAAATCCAGATCTCGTCATTCAGCTTGGAAAAATAGCTGTGACTCTTTAGCTGTCACGGGATTGCATGAAAATTGGACCCGGGTCTGATTGAGAAATTAAAGGATTGCCACAGTGGCGACTAAGAATAAAATCGTTAAAGATAAAGATGTTACGGTTATAACCACCCACGTGAATGCCGATTTTGACGCGTTGGCCTCCATGCTTGCCGCTCAAAAGTTGTATCCCGATGCTTTGGTAGTCTTTCCGGGTTCCCAGGAAAAAAACTTGAAAAATTTTTTCATCGATTCGATGGTATATCTATTCAATATGGTAAATATCAACCGCATCGACTTCAAGAGCGTCACTCAGCTGGTCCTGGTGGATACCCGCCAACCCGGCCGCATCGGCAAACTTGCCGACCTGCTGGACAAACCCGGCCTTAAGATCCACATCTATGACCATCATCCGGCCACCGCTAAAGATATTCGGGGCGAAATCGAAATCCATGGCAAAACCGGTGCCAATGTCACGATACTAACTGAAATTATTAGGAAAAAAAAGATCTACATTTCGCCCGATGAAGCCACTATCATGTGCCTCGGCATATACGAGGATACCGGTTCGTTTACATTTCCTTCCACATCTGAAAGGGACTTTCTGGCTGCTGCCTATCTATTGTCTAAAGGCGCCAATTTAAATGTGGTCTCCGATCTGATTGCCAGGGAGCTTAGTCCGGAACAGGTAGTGCTGTTAAACGATATGATTCAAGCGGTCACGCGCTACTACGTAAACGGCATCGAAGTCGTTGTCACCAGCGTCACCATGGAAAAATATATGGCCGACTTTGCTTTTCTGGTTCAGAAAATGGTGAAAATGGAAAATATTGATGCCATTTTCGCCATTGCGCGAATGGAAAACAAAATTTATGTCGTGGGCCGCAGTAGAATTAACGAAGTGGATGCAGGCGCCATTTTAACCACCCTCGGCGGTGGCGGCCATCCCTACGCCGCGGCCGCATCTATCAAAGGAAAAACACTGGCACAAACAGAGGCCAAACTGGTAGAAGTCCTCTACGAAAAGATCAGGGCCAGCCGACAGGCCAAGGATTTGATGTCTTCACCGGCCATCTCCATCACCGCCGATGTTACCTGCAAAAAAGCCCAAAACATTATCACGCGCTATAATCTCAACGCGCTCCTGGTCACGGAGAAAATAAACACTTCCGAAAAACTTTGCGGTTACATTACCAGACAGGTGATCGAAAAAGCGCTTTACCACAAACTGGACTGGGTTCAGGTCAAAGACTACATGACCACAGAAGTAGCGACTGTCCAGCCCGATGCTGACCTCACAGAGATACAAAGAAAAATTATCGACAATAAACAGCGTATTCTGCCGGTTATGGAAAAGAATAGGATCGCCGGCGTTATCACCCGCACCGATCTTTTAAATATCCTCGTGCGCCGTTCACAGCCGGTACCGGAAGACGCCCTCGACCCCACCAAAGCGCCGCCTCATGCACATACCCGCAATGTCATCCGGTTTATGAAAGAACGGCTTTCATCCGGCTTGGTCAAAAATTTACAGCAAATCGGTGAAGTGGCGGATGAGATTGGATTCGGAGCTTATGCCGTCGGAGGTTTTGTGCGGGACCTGTTTTTATACCGCAGCGATGAGGACCTCGACATTGTCATCGAAGGCGACGGCATAGCCTTTGCCAAAAAATATGCCAAAATGGTGGGCGCCCGGATTCATACCCATGAAAAGTTCGGTACCGCCGTCATCATTTTTCCAGATGGGTCTAAAATTGACGTGGCATCAGCCCGAATGGAGTACTATAAGTTTCCGGCAGCTCTTCCGGTAGTGGAACAGAGCTCAATTAAGCTTGATCTTTATCGCCGAGACTTCACAATCAATACCCTGACGATTCAATTGAATCCTAATAAATTCGGCATCTTAATCGACTTTTATTCGGCCCGCAAGGATATCAAGGAAAAAATCATCCGGGTGCTGCACAATCTTAGTTTTGTCGAAGATCCAACAAGGGTGTTTCGCGCCATCCGGTTTGAGCAACGTTTTGAGTTCACCATTGGCAAACTAACCGCCGGATTGATCACCAACGCCATCACCATGGACTTTTTCAGAGAGTTGAGCGGCAAGCGGGTCTTTTCCGAGTTACGCCTCATCCTGCAGGAAGAAAATCCGGTGGCTGCTATCAGACGGCTGGATGACTTTGATTTGTTAAAAGTGATTCATCCATCGATTAAGTTTGACAAAGATTTCCTGACCATCCTGAATGCGGTTAAAAAAGTCCTATCCTGGCATGATTTGCTTTTTTTGGATGAATCCTATAAGAAGTGGGTCGTTTATTTTCTGGTCCTGATCAGAAACTGCAAGCCCCATATATCAGAAGAGATCTGCCGTCGTTTCGAGTTGCCGCCCGATGACCAAAAAATCTTTTGCATCGAGCGTTTTGAAGCCGAAAGATGTTTGTACCGGCTTGAGCGAAATTTACCGGTATCTAACAGCGTTCTTTACCGTAAACTGAGCGGCTTTAAAACCGAGCTGATCCTTTACATGATGGCGGTTGCCAAAAAGGAGGCCGTAAAAAAATCCATATCTCATTTTTTTACCGATCTGCGCCGCATGAAAGCTCTATTAAAAGGCAGGGATTTGGAAAAAATGGGGCTGAAACCCGGGCCGGTATATCGGCAAGTGCTGGAGGCTGTTCTGGATGCCAGACTGGATGGCGCGATCAAATCAAAAAATGATGAAATTGAGTTTGCCCGTCAGCTGGTCGCACAGCAGTAACCGATCACGGTCGGCGTTTAGGCGCTTAGCGACATCATATCGACAATTTTTTGTCGATGTTACCGCGTGCTTTGATATTCAGAGGTTTCAGGTGTCAGTGTTCAGTTTTCCAAGAACTATTTATCACCCTGAATATGCTATTTTTCAGGGCGGAGTAATTAAGGGGAGGATAGACATCACTTCATGACCCAAAAAAAACGGATTTTAAGCGGTATGCGGCCCACAGGACCTTTGCACCTGGGCAATCTGCTGGGAGCACTGGCCAACTGGGTGAATATGCAGGATGAATACGATTGCTATTTTTTCATTGCCGACTGGCATGCTTTAACCAGCGACTATGACAATACGGCACCCATAGAAAGAAACCGCAAAGAGATCATGCTTGACTGGCTCAGCGCCGGACTCAGCCCTGAAAAAAGCACACTGTTTGTTCAGTCCCTTGTCAAAGAGCACGCTGAACTTTTTTTGTTGCTTACAATGATCACACCGGTACCATGGCTGGAACGCAATCCAACCTATAAAGAACAGATTGGTGAACTCAGCAATAAGGATTTGTCCACCTTCGGTTTCCTGGGTTACCCGGTACTGCAGGCCGCCGATATCATCATTTACAGGCCCTATGGGGTTCCCGTGGGTGTGGATCAGGCACCCCATGTGGAGATAACCCGGGAGATCGCCAGACGGTTCAATCATTTCTACGGAGATGTGTTTCCGGAGCCGGCAACTATTTTAACTGAAACCCCCAAAATCCTCGGCCTGGATCGACGCAAGATGAGCAAAAGTTACGGCAATGCCATCTTTCTGTCCGACAGCCCGGAAGAAATAAGTGCCAAAGTATCCCGCATGATTACCGACCCCCAGCGCGCACGGCGAAGTGATCCCGGAAACCCCGAGGTGTGCAATGTGTTTGATTTCCACAAACTTTATACGGACGCGGAAACGGTTAAGGAAATCGACCAGCAATGCCGCACGGCAGGGATCGGGTGCGTTGAATGCAAGCAGAAAATGGCCCGCGGTCTTATAACGGCCCTTGAGCCGATTCGCGAAAAACGCGCCTACTACGAAGCACGCCCTGAACTGGTAGAGGAAATTATGGTCGCAGGCAGCAACCGCGCCCGCAAAACCGCCTGCGAAACCATGGAAGTTGTCAGGGCCGCGATAAAAATTTAAAATTGAGGGATAAAGTATCCCAATTATTATATTGGTGCAGTTTAAAAGAAAAATTTCAAATCACAAGCACCACCTGATCTTAAAATCAGGATTAAAGCCAACGGAATCGATTAAATCACAAAATTAAGTGTAAATGCGATTAATATAGCATTATGTTAGAAGAACTATACCACGTCCGGTTGGATGAAATATTCGAGGGCCCCATGGACCTGCTGGTTCATTTGATCCGGAAAAACGAACTCGATATTTATGATATCCCCATTGCCCTGATCACCAAACAGTACCTTGAGTACCTCGAGTGGATGCAGGCCATGAATATCGATTATGCCGGCGACTTTCTACTGATGGCCTCCACCCTCACCCAGTTGAAATCACGGATGCTGCTGCCGGTCCATGAGGGTCAAGATGAAGAAGAAGACCTCATGCAGGAGATCACCCGACCGCTGGTGGAATACCTCCAGATGAAGTCGGTCGCCGATCAACTGGTTGAGCGAAATCTATTGGGCGAAAAAACATTTATTCGAACGCCCGACCGTGGTGAGTTTTTAAGCGGCCCGGATGATGAATTTATTAAAATCGGTTTGTTCGAACTGATCGACGCCTTTCAGAAAATTCTTGAAAGAATACCCGACGATCACCGGGTTGAAATGTCGGCGGATGAAATCTCGGTCAAAGACAAAATCACCCAGATCGTCGACATCCTTGAAGTCAAACAGTCTATTACCTTTATCGAGTTGTTTTCCGATAATCCGGATAGATTTGAAATCATCGTCACTTTTCTGGCCATTCTGGAAATGGTCAAACTCACCCTGATCCGGATGGTCCAACATGTTCAAACCGGTGTATTACGGATCTTCTACCTTTAGGGCGTTAGGATGGTTTAGATCGTTTGGATAGACAGTCCGCCTTGGGCGGATTAGGCATTTTAGTCCGCCTCAGGCGGATTAGGCATTATTTTTTATGGAAAATATCAAATACATCATCGAAAGCCTGTTGTTTGTGGCCGAAGAGCCGCTGACGGTTGATCGCATAAAAAGAATTCTCACCCCGGCTGAAGCAACCGAAATCCGGGCCGCGGTTACTGAATTATCAGCCGAATATGAGGCCCGTGAAGGCGGTTTTTATCTTGACGAAGTGGCCGGTGGTTATCAAATCCGCACCCGCCCTGAATATAACGAATGGATCAAAAAGCTGATCCAGCCCAAACCGCTGCGCCTGAGCAAACCGGCCCTGGAAACCCTGGTAATCATCGCCTATAAACAACCCATCATCAGAAGTGACATTGAACACATCCGGGGCGTGGATTGCGGCGGCGTGCTGCGCGTGCTTCTTGAGCGCAAACTGATCCGGATTCTGGGCCGCAAGGAACTCGCCGGCCGGCCGTTAATATATGCCACAACCAAGCGCTTTCTCGAAGTCTTTGACCTGAAAAGTCTGCGGGACCTGCCGACCCCTAAAGAAATCGAAGAACTCGGGGCTTCCGCCTCTGAAGGCGGTGCGCTAAACGTTTTGGACACCGCTGCAACATCTGAAACCCTCATAGAAACCTCCGGCGGCGTAAAAGCCGCTGGGGAAAGACTGCAGCAAACGGAAACATCTGAGATTGGCTCACCGGAGGGCGAATGGGCTCAGGATACACTGCGCCAAACCGATGTCGAATCCGGCTCCGGCAGCCCGGAAAATCAGGTTGAAAAAAGCTCTTGATTTAATCTAAATAACCCATTATTTATAAAACATCCAATAGCTATGCGGGCGGTTAACTCAGCGGGAGAGTGCTACCCTCACACGGTAGAAGTCGCTGGTTCGAACCCAGCACCGCCTACCAGTAATATCAAGAGGTTACAGTATCAGCTGTAGCCTCTTTTTTGTTTAATGCTACCATAAATTTAAAAAACGGGTATTGGGGGGAAGGATTGAAAGTGACAGCTTTGGCTAAAATTCTCTTGGTCGACGATGAACGCGAGTTTGTTGCTATCCTGACCCAACGATTGACCAAAAGAAACTATTCCGTGACCTTCGCCCATAGCGGAAAGGATGCTTTAGCGCAACTCGAAGAAAACAAAAATATCGAGGTCGCCATCCTGGATGTTAAAATGCCGGGGTTAGATGGGATCGAAACCCTGAAGCTGATCAGAAAGAAATGGCCTCTTGTTGAGGTGATCATGCTCACGGGACATTCCACCCTCGATTCTGCTATCAATGCCATTAAGATTGGCGCCTATGATTATCTGTTAAAACCCATCGAAATGGAACAACTGGTTTCAAAAATTGAGAAAGCCGCCTGCAAAAAACGACATCGCGATAAGTTAATCCTTGAAGTCTACATGACACCCTATCTCACCCGGCGAGAACAAAAAGAGCAGATAGCCAAAATATTGGACCCTGAGACAAAACGCAGTGGTGTGTAAGACTTTCAATTTTGGAGTCACTGCTGAAATTGTCGAAAAAATCCCTTTTGGGCACTTTTCTCAATTTTACTTATAATAATCACTGGCTCACGGATTTCATAAAGAGGCGGAATTTAAGGGCCCGTCAGCCTTTGCAAGACGCGACTATCTTTGCCTTTATCCATATCATCCAACGCAAATGAAAGCGCCAGCTCCAGCAAGGTGGATTTGTTGTCTATGGCTACCCCGGCCAGTTTGAGTTCATGAAATTTAAGTGTAAATCGATGCAGAACATCCACCGACAGATAGAAACCGGCCTTTTTTTTTGAAGCAGCAGTGGATGACTTCTGCGCTCTTGGGGTGTTGAAAGGCTCCGGATCTGGGCGTTGGGATGAGGGTTCTTCAAAACCGGTCGCCGATTCAATCGGATCCAATGCGGATTCCGCAAAAAGATCAGGGATGTCTTTCCTCCTGGCTGCCATTTTTCATTATCCTCCTGACTAAATTTTCGTAATCGTAAGCCCCCTGGGCCCGTGCCCGGTACTCAAAAATTGTCCGGCCAAGAGCCGGGGCTTCCGACAACCGGACATTGTAATGAATCGGATCGCACATCTGCCGGCTGAAATGCTTTTTCAGTTGGTTGAACATCTCGTGACTGTGACGGGTCCGGCGGTCAAACATGGTGGGTAAAATATATTTCAGCCGCAGATCGGAGTTCAGCTTCTGGGCGGATTGAAGATACCGGAAAAACGTTTTCAGCCCCTCCAGGGAAGGCCCCTGCAGGGCAACCGGACAAAGGACCTCGGTTGCAGCCATCAGGATGTTGACGCTCAACACATCCCAACCCGGCGCGCAATCGAAAATGAGATAATCCAAGGCCCCATCCTTGGGAACCAGTTTTTGGGCCAATACCGTTTGGCGAATATCCCGGGGTTGCTCCCCCAGCCAGTTCTTTAATTCCACCAGCCGGATGCCGCCGTCGAGAAGCCATAGATTTGGGCGCGTCGGATGCAGGGTTTCATTTCTGGTAATGATTTGACCGTTTTCCTGCCGCTCGGTAATAAATTCGTAAAGTCCGTATAGCGGCTTTTGACCCAAAAATTTGGCCGCCTGCCCCTGGGTATCGCAATCCACCAGCAAAACCCGTTTACCGCGGGAAGCCAGTCCGTATGCTAGATTCACTGCAGTAGTCGTTTTACCCACCCCACCCTTGGCCATTGCCACCGCAATTTTTCGCATTTCGGAAATTCCTTTTCGTATGTTCTCGAGTTCTTCTATTCGTATATTACAGAATTATTCTGTAGATTGCAATAAGAATGTTTGAATAAATTTAATTTGAGATGCATCTGCAACATTTCCTGCGGTTATTGTTACCCGGGATAATCTACAGTGTTTGGTTTTTAGTATTTGGTGTTTGGGGGTTAAAAATCAAAGGATTGGAATAATAGCATTTTTTTTTACAAAACACTAAATACAAAACACTAAATACAAAACACTAAATACGTAATGAATTCAGTTTTTTTTGAATTCATTACTTTTGACCGGTTAAATAGGTCTCGTCCAGGGCACCCTCCACCACCGGAAGCGCTTTGAGGGCCGGTGGGTTAAAATCAAAAATATTTTCCAAAAACCCGATGGTAATCCGGTAGGTCGCGCCCCACAGGACCTCCATGCGATTATCTGCCTGAACTCGAAAACAGGGAAAATCCTGAATCAAACTTGAGCGTTCCCCACTGGGGTTGCTGTCCATCCGCAATCGATAGCGCCCATAATAGTTCGAATTGAGCAAGTCTTTTAGAGAAATAGGCACAACCTTTTCCACCTCCCAATTGGGGAAAAATCGCTTTTGGCGCTCAATCCAACCCACCATCGGATAGATGGTGCGTTTAAACATCACCAACGATTGGGGCGGCAGCGGACCGAGAAATGTGACACCGAAAGGATTCAGTCTCATTTCCTCCAGGCTCTCCCGCAAACCGGTGGCCCACATTATCGACATTAGTTTGGCCTCCCGGGTGCGGTTTTTTTTCCAGTAGGCCCAATGGCTCCATTTTCCCAGAGATGTGATCGGCAGCGAAAAAAGCCTTGCCAGATTAGGGTCTATCCGCGGGGCCAGGCTGCCGCCCGGGAAGCAGAGGTCTCCGGGCTGTTTAACTTTTAACGATCTTTTATTGAAAACGATGCAGGGCTCGCCGTCAGATCCGGCTGGTCCCGGCTTTGACCCAAGCAGCAGCAACACACCGGCAGCGGTCTCCCAATCGATCCCACCAAGGGGAAAAATTCGATTGTGCCGCATGCGTCCATGGAGCGCCCGTTTGATATGCAGAATCAGCTTATTTTTATCTTCCAGCAGCCGTGACATTCTTTAAACTTTCGTATATGACCATAATTCGTCATTCCCCTACACCACTCCCTGATCCAGCATGGCCTCCACCACCTTCACAAACCCGGCAATATTGGCCCCGTTGATATAGTTGCCGGGTGTTCCGTAGGCTTCAGCCGCCTCCAGGCAGGTTTTATGAATTCCTTTCATGAGAATTTTAAGCCGTTCATCCACTTCCTCGGCCAGCCAGTTGAGGCGCATGCTGTTTTGAACCATCTCGAGCCCTGAAACCGCCACACCGCCGGCATTGGCCGCTTTGCCCGGGGCGTAAAGGATCGGCTTGCTCAAGAAGACATCTGCGGCCTCGGGTGTGCAGGGCATATTGGCGCCTTCGCAGATCAGCTTAATATTGTTGTTGATAAGGGCATAGGCATCTTCTTCAGTGATTTCGTTTTGAGTGGCACATGGAAACGCACAGGAAACCCGATGGCTCCACAAGGGGTTGGATCCGGCATTAATATCTGTCCGGGTATAAATAGCGCCGGGGTAATTTTCGACATAATCTTTTATTCTACCCCGACGGATATTCTTAAGCCGCTTGACGAAGGCCAACTTGGTTTTATCAATCCCTTCGGGATCATAAATATAACCGGCCGAATCAGACAGGGTTACCACTTTGGCCCCCAGTTCAATCAGCTTTTCCGTGGTGTGCTGGGCCACATTGCCTGAGCCTGAGACCAGACAAAGCTGTCCCTCAAGAGTCATGTTGCGGGTGGCCAGCATTTCGGCTGCAAAATAAACACAACCGTAGCCGGCGGCCTGGGCCCGTATCAGGCTGCCGCCCCAGTTCAGGCCTTTGCCTGTCAGCGCGCCGCTAAATTCATTGCTCAACTTTTTGAACATTCCGAAAAGATATCCAATTTCTCGTGCCCCCACCCCGATGTCACCGGCGGCGATATCCGTGTTGACACCAATATGTAAGTATAGCTCTCTCATAAGATTCTGGCAAAACCGCATCACTTCGTCATCGGATTTGCCTTTGGGATCAAAGTCGGAGCCCCCGGCCCCGCCCCCCAACGGCATCGTTGTCAGAGCATTCTTAAAGACCTGCTCAAAGGCCAAAAACTTTAAAATGCTTTGATTCACCGACGGGTGAAAGCGCAAAGCCGTTTTATAAGGGCCGATGGCACTGCTCATCTCGACGCAAAACCCGCGATTGACCTGCACCTTGCCCTGATCATCCGTCCAGGGGACCCGAAAGGTGACCATACGCTCGGGCTCAACGATTCTTTCCAGGACAGCCGCCTGGCGATAGCCTGGATTCTGATCCAGAACCGGTTTGACGCTGTCAAACACCTCCTGGACGGCCTGGACAAACTCTTTTTCGTGTGGATCTCTGGCTTTAATGATTTCCAGAATATCTGTCATAATTCCCCCCAAATAATACCCGCTGACTTTTTTGGTTTTATTTTTCTTTAAGCAATGGAAAAATCAGTTCCCGGGCTTTGCGAAGATCTTCGGCAGTGTCTATTTCAATCCATGCCAAATCGCCACCCTGCGCGGCATAGACCGGAGAGGTTTTTTTACTTGTTCGAAAAACACACTCTTCATAATGATAGTTAAACTCTCCTTTTTGGAAATCTTCTTGTGCTTTTAGAAATACGAGTTTTAGAAACTTGGGCTCGAATCTCGAGATCCCGGCCAACTCACCGACCGCCCGTTTCTTGCTGTCCTGCGGAATGTTCTTGCCCAGCTCCGTGATTTGCCGCTTAGCGTTGGCACAAATGTAGACCTCATCGCCGGAGCCGCTTAGCCCGGTAACCAGAATGGAGTTGGGACGACCGCCATTCAACAAAATCTCAAGGGCCCGGGATTCGTAAAGTAAATCCGACTCCAATAGAAGTATCTCATCTTTAATCAAAGCTTTGACCAGTGAAAGGGAATACATGCTGCCGCTGCCGGCATAATTGTCATTGACTACATATTCGATCCTTAAACCGCCATAGCGAGTTCCAAATCTTTGGGTGATGGTTTCATGACGAAAGCCGACCACAATAATCACATCGGTTATCCCATTTTGAATCAGGGCTTCAAGGGAATACTCCAGCAAGGGTTTTCCCCCGATCTCTATCATCGCCTTTGGTAATGCGTCCGTTTCAGTTTTTAACCGTGTTCCCTTACCGGCTGCCAGAATCACTGCCTGCAATTTATGGCTCCTTAAGTATGTGAATTCTGAATTTCTAAAACTAAGTCTAATTCCAATAATTCATAAATCTTTTCTACGGCTTTTTCGGTTGCGTGGCCAGGGTTATAAAAGAATTTTTGAGCAAATTCCTTTCTGATGTCACTTTTTTCCTGGGGATGGGCCAAACCGTATTCGATGGCATCTTTCAATTCCTGAACATTATTAACTACCTGGCCGCAGTCTCGGCCCCAGGCCACAAGATCTGAAATCTCGTTGCCCCAGCGGTCGCGCTCCTTATTTTCCACCGCTCCAATCATCTGGTCGATATGATAAAAGACAACCGGCCGGTCCAAAAGACAAAATTCATAGGTTACCGAACTGACATCGCTTATCAGTAGATCGCTGACCCAAAAAGCCGGGCAGATGTCATAGCCCTTAACGACTCTCATGTTGGGTGTTTTTATCTCATCCAGCCTGTGCCGCCAGTCCGTCTGAGTTTTTTTGCGCCACATTCGGTAATTGCGATCGTGCAGTTTGATAATAAAATTGACGTTCATTGCGGATATGGTTTTTATAATCTCCTCACCCGCGTGCTCAAGCGATGTGCCGCTTGTTACCGAACGGGTGGGAGCATAAAGCACCGTGGGCAGATCATTATCAATGCCAAGTTCCTTTCTGATCGTTGACGCATCAAGAGACCCGTCAACCAGGCAGTCGACCTTGGGCATGCCGATTTTTACCAAGCGGGAATCATTTTCAGGCAGGGTGCCCGTTGATATGAATTTATCATACAGGTAAGGACCAATGATAAAGAGCTTGTCAAACCTCAAAGCCTTGGGGGATACGGAGTAGTTGTCAATGCTGACGCTATGAAATATCTCCACTTTTATGGCCGTGCGCTTGGGTTTGAAAAAATAGCCCGGACAGATACTCATGTCAAATTTTTTCAGCTCCGCTAGCTCGTGCCTGATCAATTTGGCATTTTGAAGGCCAACCGCCCCGTATAATTTCTTGGGACTGTGATTCGCGGTAAACCAGACATCGATTCTATCGTCGGCCAGCAACCGGTCGGCGATAGGCTTGAACACGATGTAATTCATGGGGGTTGAGGATGCGAATACGATCCTTTTTCGTTTTTTCATCATTTTTTTAATCCTGATTAAAGTTGTCCCGGAAGTTTTTCTGTTGGCTTGGAGCCTTAATAAAGTCGGAACTAGAGCACAAGAGAGTTATAATTGCAAGCTCACCGCAAACAACACAGCAATTCACGGTGAATGGATTTTATTTTGTGAAGAGCGTTTGATCAGGGAAAAATACTGGAACGATTAGATTCGGAAGGATAATTTACTAAAAAAGGCTCATAGGTTCCACAACAAAAGCTATCGAAAAATGAAATTGCACTGCGTTTAACAACACAAATCCATAGCAAATTTTTTAGCTGTTTTTCGTTTCTCTTTTTTTTGGGTGAGGGGGCAATAAATAGATTATGGAGGAATACCACCTTCTGGATTAATAATAAACTTCAACAGACTTTCAAAGGATGGAAATATAAGAATCCTTATGGTGCAGCGTAACTGATTCCAGTACTCTTTTCGGGAAGTGAACTTTGCGCGGCATTTTTGATAAACAATATCTGACAATTCAAATATCTGGTGCATGCAAAAAGCAAGAAAATTGAAAAGTAACAAATTGTAGGACAGGTGTTTTTCGCCATGCCCAAAATTATGTTCCAGGTGGTAACCCTGATTTTTAAGTGTGTTAAAAGCCTCATTTTCAATTTTCCATCTTGCGCGGCCGCCTTTAACCAACTCAATAATATTGTTTTCGGTGATCGTGATATCGGTTACCCAGCTGTTATGATAGTTTACTTTGTCGCCCTTGAGGATCGTATATTCAAAGTAATTGACGTTATCGGCATCTTTTGTTCCATTCAGTGGGATATCATTAACCCATTCATAAAGATGTCTTCGGCCCTTGTGGTCGCTAATTTGCAGTTTTTGCGTTTCTCCCATTTGATGAAATTCGCAAAACCATTGATAAAGCAATGTGTGATCGGTTGGTTTTGCAACGAGAATGAAAGACATGCTGTTTTCTTTGAGTTGATCAACAAAAGGTTGTTTGGAATATAAACCGTCACCGGCTATGATGATTTTTAATTTAGGATGCGTGGAGCGAATTTTTTTAACGATTCGTTTTCCGGCATTGATTTCACAATCCTGCTTTGTGCTTCCATCAGTATTTTGTATAGGCTCGGGTGCTAATGGAATCACTTGTTTGATGCCCGGACACACGATGGTGGCTGCAACCACTTGATGGTAGTAGGTGGTCGTCTTGTTTGTTGTCTTTGTAAGGCAGCAATCGCAGGATATGGCATTTGAGGAAAAATATTGAACACCGTCTAATGGTATTAGATATTTTCCGTCTATGAATTCAAAGTGTTGCAACTGTTTGCCCCTTTGCAGGGGACGGTAAAAATCCGAAAACAATAGTTCAATTTGAGCTGAGGGGATATCATCTATGGCTGTTTTTAATTGAGTAGACTTCGGTATGGCAGTTACGTTGAACAAAGTTTTCAAGTTATTTAATTGCCGTTTTTCTTGCAGCCTTTCTTGGAAGGCATTAATGGAGGGGTCTTGGAAAAACATCATGGCAAAAGCGCTTTGGCAGCAATCATGCAAAGAATAGTCAACTTTACCCTGCTGCCGGGAATCGTCAAATGCCAAAACCCGCTCGGATATGAGTTTTCTTAGTGCGCTAAAGCTAAGATGTTTTTTTGAATGCAAAAGGTATAGCCCCAACATATTGAGATGATATGTATAGAGGCTACCATATATAGATAAGGAAATCTAGTTTTAAATTATAATGTATTATTTCAGTATGTTATGGTAAATTCTTGTATTTACTGGCGTTTGGTATAAAACGTGGTCCATTGCGAAAAATAAATATTAAGTTCTTTTAAGTTCATTGCTAACTACGGCTTCTTGTGATCACCGAGAACTGCTGCGGGATCGTTTTCCTTGAGACCCGTTTCAAAGGCCTCCAGGGACTCATGCACCGGG
>JAIVWA010000024.1:0-10547 GCA_049190255.1 Gammaproteobacteria bacterium
CGGCAAGCCGGATATTTCCGGAAGCAATCCAGTCAATTGATTTTTTCCCTTCCGAATAATCAACCCTGACATGGCAGCCATAGCATTGAGGCGCCCAGGTGGAGTGGCAGGCATAACATTCCAGTTTTTCTAAATGGCTTTTGGCCATGATCATGGCGGAGACGGCATCCTGGGGGTTATGCCATTTTTTCGCAAGACGGATTGAATTCAGCGTCGGGACCTGAAAGTCCAGGCCACTGGCCGAATGCACGATAACTTTGTCTCCTTGCCGCACCACATTTCCGAATGGATTTCCGCGGGTGGTCAGCAGATATCCATCCCTGGCCGTATACAGCGTATTGAATTCGCGGTGGGTATCCAAGGGCTCCTTTGCCACGCCGCGAGGCGTCTTGTGGTCCGGTTCGAAACCGAATTCGTCGCCCCAGCCCAGTGGCAATTCCCACGGGTATTTTAAGGGCGTGCCGTGGCAGTCCGTGCATTCGATTTCCACATATGCCAGAGTCGTGCCCATGATATTTCCGTTCCCATGCACCGCCGTGGTATTGTGGCAGTCCTGACACAGCAGACCGCCCTCGGGGTTGCCTTCTCTGCTTTTAATCTTATGATGGGTATCCCCTTTGATGGATAGATAATACTTGGTGTGCAGTTTGGTCATCTTGCTGCCGGTTTCCGTATAGGGTGTGCCGTATGGAAATTCCATCAAGCCCTGGAAAGAAACGCCGATACGTTTGCCGCGATTATGACAGGTTACGCAGGTTTCGTGAGGAATGCCGGAATAGATTTTTCCGTTTACCACCACTTTTGCTTCCCTTGACGCCTGGATGGAATGAACCAGAGGATGCCCTTTTTTATCTTTGGCGATGGCGGGGTCCGTGCCCTCATAGAAGCCTTCATTGCTGTAAGGAATGTGGCAGGCGGCACATCCCATGCCGCGCATATCGCCCCGCTTATCCCTGCCCCGCACGCCAAGATGGCAGCGTTGACATTCATTACGAATATAAGTGTAAACTGCCTGGGCCGGGTTGGTTTTAATTGTTTCCAAGTTCACCTCGGGCAGTTTTTCGAGCTTTTCGGGAAAATTGTTGGGAAACTGCTGCATTAATTTGAGATTGTACTGTTTGTATGCTTCAGTGCCGAAAACCGGATCCGGGCCGTCCGGGTCGTCGATGTCGTAATTACCGTAACGCTTCTCATACCCGGTTGACATCGGACCCCAGCCCCAGAGCGCACCCTGGATTTTGCCGGCTTCGGTTTGCATGACGGAACGGTGCGTGGCGTAGACCCATTTAGCATGGCATAGTCCACATGTTTTATCGTTGATCCCCATGGAAGCCGCATGCCGGTTGAAGGCTTCCAGTCGGCTGCCGGGTGGGGTCCCGGAATGGGCACCCTTGGCGTCTTTTTCTTCCTTGGGGTTTCCGCCGTGGCAGACAACGCAGCCGTTGGGATCTCCCATTAAACGGCCCCGGTCATAAATCTGCTTGGCCATACCGGAATTGTGCGCACGAATGGGCTCGAGGCCGGCATGGCATTGACCGGAGGCCAGGCATCCGGTATCGGGGGCGGGAAATCCATTCGGATCCATTTCCGGTAACGGATAATTTTCACCGTCTGCCCGTAAGGCGTAGAATAAAATCAAGATGAACAAAAGTGAGACCAATAGGCCCATTTTAACTCTAACAGAAGAAAAATGCATGTTTTTGCCTTTCTGTTGTAACCGTTCACAGGTTCAGGGTTCAACGTTCAGGGTTAAGGACAAAGAAGGCATTAAAGACCCGAAGTTCTCGTTAGAAATGCTCATTCCCCAAATAATTGCCAATTTGGCTCCAAATTTTGGATTAGACCTGACGAAACTGACGCTTTTTTCGTAAATACGCATCCCTTATGCAGTCCAGGGACGAGAATGGAACCTTGAACCCCTGAACCTTTGAACCCCTGAACGCTTACGAAGATTCAATAAAAAAAATATTTAGGAGGATTGAAAATGGATTTTAGTCTGCCGGAAGAACTTGAGATGCTGCGCGACATGGTTCGAGATTTTGCCAGTGAAAAAATCGCGCCCTTTGCCGACGAATGGGATGAAAAACATTATTTTCCCTATGAGGAGGTTATCAAACCGATGGGCGAACTGGGCCTTTTTGGTACCGTCATCCCGGAGGAATACGGCGGATCTGAAATGGGCTGGCTGGCGGCCATGATCGTTACCGAAGAGATCGCCCGGGCGTCAAGCTCCCTGCGGGTGCAGATTAATATGCAGACCCTGGGATGTGCCTACACGATATTTACCTATGGCAGTGACGAACTCAAGCAGAAATATATCCCCAAGCTGGTGAGTGCTGAGTATGTGGGCGCATTTGCCATGACCGAGCCGGATGCGGGTTCGGATGTCATGGCCATGAAATCGAAAGCCGAAGACAAAGGTGATCACTGGCTGTTAAACGGTTCCAAAACCTGGATATCCAACGCCGATGTTGCCGACGCGATTATATACTATGCTTACACCGATCGATCCCAGGGCGCGAAAGGGCTTTCGGCCTTTGTGGTAGAGGTTAAAAATTTCAACGATATCCGGACGACCGCCCTGGACAAAATGGGATCCCGGTCCTCGCCCACCGGTGAAATTTACCTGACCGACACCAAACTGCCCAAAGAAAATATTCTGGGAAACCCGGGCGACGGGGCCAAGATACTGTTTGGCTCTTTGAATCAGACCCGGCTTTCGGCGGCAGCCGGCGGGGTGGGGTTGGCACAGGCCTGCCTGGATGAGGTCCTTAAATACAGTATGGAGCGCAAACAGTTTGGCAAGGCCATCGGCGAATATCAAATGAACCAGGATATGATCGCCCAGATGTCGGCCGAAATAGAGGCGGCCCGGCTGGTGGTTTACAAGGCGGCCTGGGCCAAGGACCAAGGACGGTTGAACAACGGACTGGATGTCGCTCAGGCCAAATATCTAGCCGGCGAGGTCGCCTACAAAAGTGCTAATTATGCCATGCGGATTCTGGGTGCTTACGGGTATTCCACCGAATATCCGGTAGCCCGTTTTTACAGGGATGCGCCCACCTATACGATGGTGGAGGGCTCGGCCAATATCTGCAAATGGATTATTGCATTGGATCAACTTGGAATACGCAAAGCCAACCGGTAAGCCCGTTAACCGGTTTGCCGGTTGGCCCGTTACGCGGTCACGCCATATGAACCGGCAAACGGACTAACGGGAAACGGGCTAACTTTAATCCGACGGAGAGGTTCCCTAACAATAGAGAAGCAATTTAAAATCATTTTCAGTTAAATGAGGAGGAATACGATATGGAAATAGTCGTTTTAGTCAAACAGGTGCCGGACACCGAATCGCTGATTGAAATTGCAGGAGATGGGGTATCCATAAAAACCCAGGATATTAAATGGGTCATGAATCCCTATGATGAGATCGCGGTCGAAGAGGCGCTGCAAATGCGGGATGCCCAGGGCGGTGCTGTGACCGTTGTTTCCATGGGACCGGATAAGGCCGCAGAGACCATTCGAACCGCTCTGGCCATGGGCGCCGATAAAGGTGTTCACATCAACGATCCTGCGGCCCAGGGCAGCGATGCTCTGGCAACTGCCAAAATACTTGCTGCCGCCCTGAAAGATATTCCCTTTGATTTGATCATCGCCGGCCACCGAGCGGTGGATGAAGACAATTACCAGGTCGCAGCGGCAGTGGCCGAGTTTTTGGATATCCCGCAGGTTTCGATGGTAATCAAAACCGAGCTGCTCGACGGCAAGATCAAGTGTCAACGCACCATTGAAGGCGGGACCGTGACGGTGGAGGCCGCTTTACCGGCGCTGTTTACCACCCAGCGGGGATTGAATGAACCGCGTTATGCCTCTTTGCCCGGAATCATGAAGGCCAAAAAGAAACCGGTGGATGTGAAAACCATCGCCGATCTGGGAATTGATCCGTCTGCGGCCGGAGCCGCCAATCGCAAGGTAAAGATAAAAGCCCTGAATCTTCCGCCTGAAAGACAGGCGGTCAGATTGATCGAGGGCGAATCCGCCCAGGACAAAGCCGCTGAGCTGGTCAGGGTTTTGCACGAAGAAGCTAAGCTCATATGACCCGAAGTTATACGACAAAATCATAACCAGCTTTCAAAATAATATATTAGGTAAAATATTTAAAACCTACTGATTGTAAAGGAGATCAAAATGCCACAAGGTGTATTTGCGATTACTGAACAAAGAGATGGTGTTTTTCGAAAAATATCCTTTGAAACCGTCAGCGAGGGCAGGCGTATCGCCGACGGTTTAGGGGCCGATTTATGCACCGTGGTTGTCGGTTCCGGTATAGAAGGTATCGCCGGGGAATTGGAAAAATATGGCCCCGACAAAATACTGGTTGCTGATGATCCGGCACTGGCGGATTACACCACGAGTGCTTACACCAACGTCATCGCTGATTTGATTCAATCCACAGATCCGGCAGTGATTGTCATTGGCGCTTCCGCCCAGGGCAAGGACCTGTCCGCCCGATTGGCCGCCCGACTGGATGCCGGACTGGCCATGGATTGCACAGCGGTAAAGCTGGATGGCGGCAAATTGATCTGTACCCGTCCCATGTTTGGCGGGAAGATATTCGCCGACGTTGAAATCGAAAGCGCCACCCAGATTGTTGGCATCCGGCCGAATGTTATGGACATTGCCGAAAACCCAAAAGAATGTGCAATTGAAAAACCCGCCGTCCAGGTGGGAGATGTTAAAACGACGGTTGTTGAAAAGAGCATGGACGCCGGCGATAAAGTCGAATTGACCGAAGCGGATATTGTGGTGTCCGGCGGCCGGGGAACCGCTGGAGAATTCGGCGCAATTGAACAGCTGGCAGACGCTTTTGGCGGTGCCGTCGGAGCATCCCGTTCAGCAGTGGATGAGGGCTGGCGCCCGCACAGTGATCAGGTGGGTCAGACCGGAAAAGTAGTCTCCCCCGGATTGTATGTAGCCTGCGGAATATCCGGTGCCATCCAGCATCTGGCCGGCATGTCGACGTCTAAATTCATCGTGGCCGTCAACAAGGACCCTGAAGCACCAATTTTTTCCAAAGCCGATCTGGGCATTGTCGGCGATATGTTCGAAGTGGTGCCGGCGATGACGGAAGAAGTGAAGAAAATTAAGAGCTAACCCGGATAAACCGGAAGCTCGAAGCACGAAATACGAGATTCGAATTTCGAGATTTGTTATTTGAATTACTTCTCGTTAAGCGAACTTATTGATTATTAGTATGCAAGGATGCTGAAACAGGGGAATTTTACATGGAAGAAACCAGAGAAGCATTGGAGTTTGACGTACTCTTTGTCGGCGGTGGTCCGGCGAATCTGGCCGGTGCTGTACATTTGATGAATCTGGCGCAGCAGGCCGGTAAGGAAATTGAGGTCTGCCTGATCGAAAAGGCCGAATCCATCGGGTCCCATTCCCTGAGTGGGGCGATACTGGACCCTGTGGCCCTTAAAGAACTCATGCCGGATTATCTGGACAAAGGATGTCCGATTGAAGGTGCTGAATGCAGGGATGAATTTTATTATCTGACGCCGACCGGTAAATTTCGCATGCCCTACACGCCGGGCTATATGCACAACGACGGTTGTCATATTGTCAGTCTTGCCAAGTATTGCGCGTGGCTGGGGGAACAGGCTGAAGCGCTGGGAGTGATGGTATTTCCGGGATTTGCCGGCACCGAAGTTCTTTACGAACCTGATGGCGACCGTGTTATCGGTATTCGAACCGGGGATAAAGGTATCGACAAAGACGGTAACAAGAGGCCCAATTTTGAACCCGGTGTCGATCTGATGGCTAAAGTGACTGTCTTTGGCGAAGGTCCCCAAGGCAGTCTGTTACGCGAGCTCGGCAAGAAACTGGGAATTTTTGAGGGCAAGATGCCCCAGGTGTTTGAAACCGCCGTAAAAGAAGTGATTGAAATTCCGGAATCAAGCCCTTTCAGCGCCTCGAACACCACGATTTTGCATTCCTTTGGATATCCCCTGGGTCTGGATACCAAAGGCGGCGGATTCCTCTATAAAATGAAAGACAACCGGGTGGCCCTGGGTTTAGTGGTGGGTCTGGAATATGAAGACCCTCTGCTGGAGCCCTACCAGGCATTTTTAAGTTTTAAAAGGCATCCTTTGATTGCCGACATCATCAAGGGCGGAAAAGTGCTCCAGCAAGGCGCCAAGACCCTGCCGGCCGGCGGGTTTTACACGATGCCCCGACTGGCTCTGGATGGCGCGCTGATTGTCGGCGACAGTGCCTCCATGTTAAATATTCAGCGACTCAAAGGGATTCACACGGCCACCAAGGCGGGTATGCTGGCGGCTGAAACAATAGTGGCGGCGCTCGACAGTGAGAACTACTCTGCTGATACGCTGGGGGTGTATGAACAAAAAGTTGCTGACAGCTGGATAAAAAAAGAACTGTATGCCGCCCGGAATTTTGGCCAGGCCCTTTCTCAAAAGGGATTTGGCAAATTCATCACCATCGGTGCCCAGTATTTGAGCGGCGGGCGGGGCTTTACGGACCCGATGCCAATTAAGGAAGACAGTTCATCTTTAGGAAAGATTGCAGGCGGGGCTGCACCTGCAGCATCGCCGGAAACCCAGGATCTTGACGGCAAGCTTTATCTGGATAAATTGACCGGGCTTTACCTCTCCGGTACCACCCATGAAGAGAATCAGCCCTGTCATCTGGTTATCCCTGACCCGAACCTGTGTATCACGGATTGTTATGATAACTATCGCAGTCCCTGCACCCGTTTCTGTCCGGCCCAGGTTTATGAGCTTGAGGAAGATTCCGATGGGACCAAGCGTCTGAAGCTTAACCCCTCAAACTGTCTTCATTGCAAAACATGCGAGATTAAAGACCCCTATAAGAACATTGTCTGGACCTGTCCTGAGGGCGGTGGTGGTCCCAAGTACTCAATTGTGTGATAATGATTGAGCGTTCGCTCAATCATTATTGTTAATTGTTACTGGTTATTTGTTATTAGGAAACGACTCCGGCGATCCCTGAGGTGTTTTGTGAAAAATAAACTCTCTGCCCCAGGGCGCCGGAAATATAATGAACTATTGAGAAGCAAATGAATTATAGGAATACGAAATAGAACCTTTCTATTAGTCAGCCCCGCCAATTTGGTGGGGCTGATTGGTTTTAAATTCTAAAATCGACTTCAATTTCCTTTTACTGTTAACCATTAACCTATAACTAATAACTTTTCTTTGCCATTAACAGATAACTCCCCATTGGTGCCAACCAATCGGGACGAGGGAGATCCTTTTGAGCAAGGACATTGTTGAAAAAACGAAGAAAACCGCGGGACTGTATTTTAAGGATGTCACGGGCGAAAGACCTTTCGATCTCTGGCGGTCGTTTGACCCGGATCTGGCCAAAGATCTGTCGTTATTTATAACCGGACAAATGTATGCCCGTGAGAAAATACCCCATACCACCCGGCAGCTGGTCACCGTCGCAGCGTTGACCGTTCTTTGCCGACTGGATGAACTCCGGCTGCATATTCAGGCAGCTTTAAATGTTGGCTGCAAGCCACAGGAAATTGCCGAAGTAATTTTTCAAACCGCCATTTACGGGGGAATGCCGGCCACCAATTCTGCCCTGAAGACCCTGAAATCGGTCCTGGAAGAAAAAGGCCTCTGGCCGCTGGAGTAGCGCTCCGCTTGACTTAGTTGATTGGGTTGATTAAGTTGATTGAGGTGATAAATACCTTGACCGATGCCCTTTTCCCGAATTCCGACTTCCCTGGCCCAGACCTGCTTTACAAGGAGCGTCAATAAAAGTGGCTACTCCTCAGACGTTCCGGTTGAGTGCCTATGATAGTAGTGTAAGGTGGGCATTGCCCACCAAATACAGCTTTTACGTTGGGTTTTGGCCGTACAGTGATAAACGCTGTATAGCGGCAATTTGTGTAGGTTGGGTTGAGGTACGAAACCCAACATTACGCAACGGGCCTCAACCCAACCTACGAAAGGCTCCATCTGCAACTCGGGTGCATGTGGCCTTTTTACTGGTTATAGTTCCGAAAAATACGATTGCGATAAATTATGGGCTTTTGGCTTGTGGGGGCGGCTTCCAGCCGCGAATCGTTTAAGCGCCGGTAGTACAAATCGTGGCTGGAAGCCGCTCCCACCACTAAACTAACACTCTAAATCCTTGTCTATATTTTTTAATAAAAAGATACGCGCGGTTGTCATGTTAATAATAAGTTCAGGCTGCTACCCATTACATTTCTCCTGTTAGCAAACCTGGCAAACGGAACATATTTATGACAACCGGTATAACTGGTCAAGGAGATCTCAGATGGCTACCGATTCTCTGCAGAAAGTTCTGCGCTACCGCTGGATTATTTTCTGGATTCTGGCCTGCGGCTATGTCCTGGTCTACTTTCACCGGCTCTGTCCGGCTGTTGTGGCCGTGGATATGATGCGGGATCTAAAAACCGGTGGCGCGTTAACCGGTTTTCTGGGAGCAGCCTATTTTTACCCGTATGCCGTTATGCAGCTGCCGGCCGGCCTGCTTTCCGATTCCTGGGGCCCCAGAAATACTATCACGCTTTTCTTTACTATCGCTTTTATTGGTTCAGTTTTATTGGGAGCGGCCCCTTCTGTTTTTTTAGCCATTGTGGGACGCGCATTGGTGGGGTTGGGGGTGGCGATGCTCTTTGTGCCCACCATGAAGGTTCTGGCCGAGTGGTTTCGTCTGCGTGAATTTGCTTTTATGACGGGGATGTTAATGGCGCTCGGCGGCGTGGGTTCCTTGTTCGCGGCAACCCCCCTGGCGTTGCTCAGCTCCTGGATTGGCTGGCGGCTTTCCTTTATAGTTGTTGGTGTTTTTACCCTGGTACTGGCAGGATTGGTTTGGGTATTCGTCAGGGATCGTCCGGATGATTTCGGATGGCCCCCACCGGAGGAACCCAAACAATCCGCCGCCGCAGCCATAGGTTTGATGGAAAGCGTTCGCAGGGTTCTTACCTGCAGGGCCTTTTGGCCCATCGCCATCTGGTTTTTTTTCGATTGTGGGATATTTTTCTCGTTTGGCGGCCTCTGGGGCGGACCCTATCTGATGCAAGTATACGGGTTGAGCAAGGCCCAGGCAGCTCAAATTCTTTCCATGCTGGCCGTCGGCATGATTATCGGCAGTCCCCTGTTGAGCTACCTTTCAACCAATATTTTTCGGGCCCGCAAACCGGTTCTGGTGCTTTCCAGCATCATGCTGCTTGGCCTTACCGCCGTTTTGGCTTTCTTTACGGCTGGAATCCCTCTGGTGGTGCTGTATGCCCTCTGCCTGGGATTGGGGATTTTTTCCGCCGCCATTGTCGTTATCGGATTTACCACAAATAAAGAGCTGTTTCCCGTACAAATGGCCGGAACTGCCACCGGCATTGTAAATCTATTTCCTTTTGCCGGAGGTGCTGTTTTCCAGCCTTTGCTGGGCTATATTCTTCAACAAAACAGTACGGCTGAGGGCACGTTTAGCCCGGTGGCATACCAGCAGGCCTTTGTGATCCTTTTTATTGCAGGTGTTATTGCCTTCGTTGCAAGCCTGTTTTTAAAGGAAAGCATGGTGACGGAAAAATAATGTTTTTCGGCAATCGAAAACCCCGGTTATCTTATTCGGGGAGCGGTTGGTATTCCAGGCATTTAAGAATTATATTAGGTTGGTGGTGTTGAAAACACCTTTTAGACTTGAAATAGCGCTGGGACCGGAATGGTTTAATGCTTGACACAACCGTTTATTTTTTTTTAAGTTCTATAAGGACGTGGATCTCTGAATTTAACCAAAGCGGAGGAACGAATGAAATTAAAACAAATCGTGGTATCCATTGAGAATGCGCCGGGACGGCTGTTTGAGGTTACCAACGCCCTGGGCAGCGCCGGCATTAATCTGCGAGCGCTCAATCTGGTGGACACCGGAGCATTTGGGCAGCTGCGTCTCCTGGTTTCCGATGTTCCCAAAGCCCGTCGGATTTTGATGGAGATGGAAATTCCGGCCTTTGTAAATGAAGTTGTAGCCGCCGAAATCGCGGATGAACCCGGCAGCCTGGCGAAAATCTTGCAGCCGCTGACCGAAGCCAATGTCTATGTGGTGTTCATGTATGCCTTCATCGGTTTTTCCCAGGGCAAAGCGGTGATGATTTTTCGCTTCAGTGACAATGATAAGGCCATTCAAGTCATGCAGGCCCACAATGTGACCCTGATGGATGCCGAATCCTTCGGCATACTTGAGACGCCCGGGCAGTGAAAACCTTTTAAAAAGCAAGGCCACTCTAACTTGAGCATTGAATCTTGTAGCAATATTGTTGCGTGTTACGGGTTGCGCGTTGCGGGGTACGCTAAGGATGATTTCCGTTTTTATAAGGACTTACAACGCGCAACGCCTAACCCGAATATTGCGACACGAAACACGAAACACGCACCACGCACCACGTAACCCGTAACTCGCAACACGTAACCCGTAACGCGCAACCCGTAACCAGAGAGTAGTAACAAGTGACAAGTGACAAGTAACGA
>JAIVWA010000024.1:10557-17258 GCA_049190255.1 Gammaproteobacteria bacterium
TTTAATCGATAGAATTCCTTAATTCGACATTCGACATTCGACATTCTTCAATCCGTTAAAACCCGTAACCCGTAACCCGTAACTCGCAACCATGTCTTCCCACAAACCCAAATATGGCCCCGCCAAATCAGCCGGATCGTCTAAGGTCGCGTTAAAAAAAGGCACCAATTTGGCCAATGAAGAAACCAAGATCCAGGCTGATCGCTACCAGATGCTCATTGAAGCGGTGGCCGATGGTTTTTATGAGGTCGATCTGAACGGGGATTTCCGGTTTTTCAATGACGCCCTCTGCCGAATTTTCGGATATCCGCGCCGCGAGATTCAGGGGCGTAATTTCCGGGAATTCATGAATGAAGACAACGCCCGCATTGCCCTCGAGGCCTTTAACCGCATTTATCGGACCGGCAAAGGAGATGTCTACATCAAATGGGAAATTTCCCGCAAGGACGGAGAAAAGCGCCATCTGGAAATTTCTGCCAGCCTGATTGAAGATGACCGCGGACAACCCCTTGGCTTCAGAGGCATTGCCCGGGATGTTACCGACAGAATATTAGCCCAGCAGGCTTTAAAGGAGTCTGAAGCGTGCGCCCTGGAACTGTCGCAGACCAGTCGGCGGGCGGAACAGCGCTATCGGGCATTTCTGGAATTTTTGCCGGATCCCGTTTTTGTTTTTAAATTGGACAATACGGTTTCCTATTTAAATCCTGCCTTTGAGAAAGTTTTCGGCTGGACTCTCAAAGAACTGGAGGGCAAAATTATTCCCTTTGTTCCGGAAGATTCAAAAGAGAATACCAAACACGGCATCCAGCGATTATTCAAAGAAAAAGCCATCCACGGATTTGAAACCAAGCGCTTGACCAAAGACGGCCGTCTGCTGGATATCATCATCGATGGTGCCATTTTCTACGACGCGCAGAACAATCCTGCCGGGCAGGTAATCACCCTCAGGGATGTCACCCTGGAAAAGCGCAGCGCACGCATCAACCAGGCGCTGTTCCGCATTTCCCAGGCCCTGCACCAATATCGTGGATTGGATGAACGGCTTCAATTTATCACCCGAGAAGTTCGAGACCTGATCGGCCTGGAAGGTGCTTCGGTAATTCTTCTGGATGAAGAAAAAAAGGAGTTTTATTTCCGCGAATCTGTATATGATGATGGCGCGACCGGCCAAAAAATGAAGGAGATCCGTTTTCCCGCTGACAAAGGGGTGGCGGGTGAAGTATATCGCACGGGTGAGCCTTTAATCGTACATGATACTACCGGTGATTCTCATTTTTTCAGCCAGGTGGATGAAAAATCCGACTTTCAGACCCGCAATATGCTGGATGTGCCGATTCAGATCCAGGGTCGCCTGATCGGCGTGCTGTGCGCCGTCAACAAAAAGGAAGGAAACTTTGATCAGCCGGACGTTGATTTGCTGACCGCCGTTGCCAATTATGTTGCCCTTCCGATTGAAAATGCCGGCATCCATGAAGAACTCAAGCGCTCCTATCAGGAAGTTCAGAGCCTGAACCGGGCCAAGGACCGGGTGATTCATCATCTATCCCATGAGTTGAAAACGCCCTTGTCTATTTTGAGCGCTTCGCTGGGTCTGCTCAGAAAGCGGCTGGCTGGCATCGAGGACCGCAACTGGGATTCCATCCTGGATCGCGCTCAAAGAAACCTCGATCGGCTGCTTGATATGCAGTATGAAATCGAAGACATCTTAAGAGAAAAAGACTATAAAACTTATTACCTGCTGTCTTCACTGCTGAACGCCTGTGCCGATGAACTGGAGGTGCTGGTTACTGAACAACTGGAAGAAAAGAATATTATTCAAAGTCTGCGTCAAAGGATCGAGGAACTTTTCGGCCCCCATGAGACACTGTCGGAAGAGGTCCGGTTGGATCAATTCGTCAATGAGAAAATAACGGCCCTCAGACCCCGCTTTGCGCATCGCAAATGCAATCTGGAAACCCGAATATCCAAAGTCCCGGTCATCTGGATTCCACCGGATGTCCTCGGTAAAATAATCGAAGGTTTGGTCCGCAATGCCATCGAAAACACCCCGGATGGTGGCCAAATTATTGTTACGGTTAAAAATGGAGATATCGGTCCTGAAGTGGAGATCAAAGATACCGGAATCGGTATCAGCGAAGAAAATCAGCGCCTGATATTCGAAAATTATTTCACGGCCTATGATACCATGCAGTATTCATCCCGCAACCCCTATGATTTTGGCGCCGGGGGCAAAGGGTTTGACTTGCTGCGGATGAGAATATTTTCTGAACGCTATGATTTCAAACTGAAAATGAAATCCCAGCGCTGTCGCCTGTTACCGGATGACAGCCAAGCGTGCGCCGGTTATATCGAAAACTGCGTCCACAGTGCGCAACCGGAAGACTGTCTGGATTCAGGCGGTACGACGGTAACGATCCAGTTTCGGGCCGCGGAGCGGATCTGATTCTTTTCGTGCTCGTGCTCGTACTCGTCCTCGTAAATCAGAATTGTATAGGGCCGAGGGACGAGGACGAGGACGAGGACGAAGTCCGTACTCTGTAAGCGCGGGTGGAACTTAACGAAAATTACATCGGATTTCATTAAGTTTCATACGAGGTGTCAGGTTTGAGCACTTTTGCTTTCCGTTCCTGACACCTGACACCTGAAACCTGAAACCAAAAAAGCGGAGTGACAATAACCACTATTTAATTTCTATCCGGGACATATTTACATCACCATTATAGGAAACAATTATCATGAGCCAACCGCATCAACCAAACCAGGAAGCTCAGGGAACTACGGAAAGTCCGGATCAATTTTTCCGGGAAATTGAGATCCAGTTTTTGATTCACGAGCTTAAAGATCCGATTTCGATTGTCGAAACAGGTTTGCGCACCCTGTTGGAAAAAAAAGAAAAATTTGGTCCCTTGCTCCCCAAACAGGAAAATACTTTAAAGCGCACCCTGAGAAACACCAAAAAGGCACGGGAGATGCTGAACAATTTGCTGGAAATCGGACGCTCCGAATCCGGCTGTTTTATCTGCTCCCATTTCCAACCGGCCAAATCCGTCTACCAGGCCATGAAGGACTCGCTGGAAATCATGACCGGGCCTCTTTCCGAGGAAATCGGGAAATATCAGGCCGAAAAAGACGCCCTTGAGTTGCTTTCTCGAAACGGGATTCACCTGGATATTTCGCCCCGGATATCAGATACCGAAATTTTCCAGGATGAGATCAAGTTTCGTCAGATTGTCGGCAACCTTTTAAAAAATGCCCTTCATCACCGGCGAGAAAACCTTGAAATAAAAATGGACATTGAAAACGATGTCCTGTCCCTTACAGTTTCCGATGATGGACCGGGTGTTGAACCGGAGCATCACGAAATGATATTCAGGCGCTATGCCCAGGTAAAGGAATGCTCCATTGTTCCGCGCAAAGGCCACGGACTTGGACTGGCCGGCGCCCTCATCCTGGCCCGATGCCTCGGGGGCGATATCAAAATCGTCAGTGAAAAAGGGCAGGGCGCTGCCTTTTGTCTGACATTGCCGGTGAAGATGGAGTTAGAATGATACTAAAAAATAATGGAGGTAAAAATGAGTGAGAATATTTATCGACAGCTGCAGCAAAGACTTGATTTTTATTCCATGGGCTTCCCGGCGACTGAGTCCGGCATAGAGCTAAAAATTCTGAAATACTTATTCTCCGAGGACGATGCCAAGATGTTTTTATCCTTATCTCACAAGTTGGAGATGACATCATCAATCGCATCAAGCCTGAACCAACCTCTGGAAAAAGTCGCAGCTCACCTGGATGACATGGCTGAAAGAGGACTGTTGTTTCGTATGAAAAAAGCAGATAGCGTCAAATATGCGGTTATTCCTTTTGTTCACGGACTTTTTGAATTTCAGGTCAAAAATCTAAAGCGGGATTTTGCCGAAATGGTTAAACAATATTTCGAAGAAGCGTTTGACAAAACCCTTCAGGAGGGTGCGGAATATTTCCTTAGAACAATTCCAGTCAATCAATCCATCGATGTGACCTATAACGTCGCAAGCTATGATGATGCCGTGGA
This sequence comes from Gammaproteobacteria bacterium, assembly GCA_049190255.1. Taxonomy (GTDB): domain Bacteria; phylum Desulfobacterota; class Desulfobacteria; order Desulfobacterales; family JAFDCJ01; genus JAFDCJ01. The sequence goes on from JAIVWA010000024.1 coordinate 14,609, forward strand.
AATTTTAAAGGGCAAACCCCGTATAGTGATTACAGATTGCATCTGCCGCAAGAGCGAGGCAATGGTTGATAATGGCTGTGGCAAATCCATGGAAGCCTGTTTTATGTTCGGTTCCATGGGCCAGTATTACCTTGACCGTGATATGGGCAGGGAAATCTCGTTGGATGAAGCCATCGACATACTGGTTCAATGCCGGGAAGATGGTTTGGTGACCCAACCTGCCACATCCCAAAATCCCGGCGGAATGTGTAACTGTTGTGGCGACTGTTGCGGGGTGCTCAAGGCTCTAAACAAACATCCTAAACCTGCAGAAATAGTCTTTTCCAATTATATGGCGATGGTTGAAAGCGGTGAATGTACAGGGTGCGAAATCTGTTTGGACCGCTGTCAGATGAACGCTCTGAGGATAAACGACGAGGAAGTCGCGGAGGTGAATAAAGATCGATGTATCGGATGTGGTCTATGTGTGACGACTTGTGATCCGGAAGCGATAAGACTGATACCGAAAAGCGAGACAGAGTACCATGTGCCTCCGGCAAGCTCTGCAGAGCAGATGATGTTAATGGCTCAAAAGCGAGGATTAATATAGGATTTATCTTCGACCGATCCTGTTTTTTATTTTTTCAGTGCATAACCTTCGCGAATGAATTTCATGTTTCTATGAAAAACAACATACCAAGCAGCTAAAATCCCTGGGATGTCCAAATTATATACCAGCCAAACGGGGTGAATCCGGCAACCTGGATTTGCCCCATTTTTTGTGATTTCGATTTGACACTTAAATCCCAGATACGATAGGGTGCATGTATTCAAAAACTATCTGTAGTAATCGGATAAAAATTGATAGTTGGACTTCTGGCAAGCTATCACCACCCCAGCATCTCCATGCACCTGCCTTTTTAATTACTACATAGTAGTACTTTTTTTAATATTGACAATGATAAAGATTTCTTGTAGAGAAATGAGAAGATTTTTGACCAAACATCGCATGTTGAATAGTAGCGAAACACCAAACTCCATCTCTTGCCAATTATTGTTCTCATTCAGAACCTCATGTTGAACTGAGTCTCATCCTGAACTGAAATTCACTCGTCGAGCAGTTACTCAACTTCTTAATTTGTTTTCGTGCTTAGATAGATTTCTGAGATAAGCATTTAATATCATATATATTCAGTAAGTTGTGATTATGGCAAGATACATCAAGTCTTGGGTCTTTCAAATTCAAGCCTGAAACCATTATATATCACAAGGGGTGTCCGAAAGGGATAGTCTCAATTTATCACTACTTGACGTAACCTGAGATAAGGCAAGATGTTCAAGTTCAAATGCTCAGAAACGACGGTTTCCACTTTTTTAACTTAATATTTCAATAGGTGGAAAATTTTCCATCTATATTAATGTTATCTGAAAATGACACAACGAAAAGTTCAGGTCTATACATTACTCGTCTTGATCGGTATAGTCGTTTCGTTGTTCTGCGCTGGATGTGAGTAAAAAAATAAGGGACACACCTTGATCTCTTGATGTTTAGGAAAAATCGTTGTGGCGTGTGTCCATTCCTGGAAGGCTTGACCCATGTGTTTCAACGCAACATCCAGTCTGGTGGGCGGCTGCTGCGCATACGGTGTGGCTGCCTACCTGCTGCGACGTGACAACCCGCGACTAAAATGGGGCGCGGTGGCGCTGATGGGGATCACCGCCATGCAGTGGACCGAAGCCGTACTATGGCTGGACGGCCCCAAACCTCATGGAATTGTGAATCAACTGGTGACAATCGGTTTGATTCCTCTGGCATTGCTGGCCCAGGCGTGGGGCCCGCTGTTTGGTTCCACATTTGACCGGCCCGTGCGAGAACGGCGGGTACCGTTTTATTTCTTGTTGATTCTCGGCCTGGCCCTCGTTGTGGTAGGACGTGCTGTCTATCAGCCAACTCACACGCAGATCACCCCGGAAGGGCACCTGAACTGGTATTCCCCACAGAACCCGCCGGTGTTTGTGGCCTGGGCCTACGGATTGTGGGCCGTGGTGATTGGAGCGCCGTTTTTACTTTGGTGGCGACCGTTTTGGCAAAGCATTGTGATTGTGTTCTGGGGCTGGCTGTGGGCCATTATCGCGTTTCTGATCAGCGACAGCGCCGCCAGCTATTGGTGTTTCTTTGTCACCTTCTACGCAGCGTTTGTGTTGGTATATTCGTTCATGGTCAGCGATGAACCAAAACCGGAGATCGTAAATGAACAAGCGGGCGAAAGTTAAAACACAGAAGCACAAAATAGAACTGAGGGTCATACCAAAAGCAAAAAAACAGATAACAAACGGATCAAGATCAACGTCATATATTCGCTGCGGGCTCGCATATGACGTGACTTATCCTTGACGTTACGACTCCATATATCTCCAACAAAGTTGAAATTATCAATCGTCATAAAAATTTATGATATCCTCTTTCCAGGTTCTCCGGCTGCTGGTGACGCTATCTGCTATAAATCTGAACAATTGACATCACCTAAATCCGTGTGATATCCGAATCATATCATCACACATTTCGATAATCGTCGAATTACATATTATGGCAAGTTAGGTCTCCAATAATTGAGATACCCCGCCAATATCCCGCCTAAACCCCGCCCCATTTTAAAAAATACCCCGCCTA
>JAIVWA010000025.1:0-17202 GCA_049190255.1 Gammaproteobacteria bacterium
CAGGACCAATACCTCACGCTCGGCAATTGCTACAGCATGTTTTACAACCCCGTCCGGGCACGACTGGCGGAAAAACTGGCGTCTCTTGCCCCCGGAAATCTGAATCGAGTCTTTTTCTGTAATTCCGGGGCCGAGGCCACCGAGGCAGCGCTTAAATTTTCCCGGGCCAGCACCGGCCGGCCGGAAATTATCGCGGCCATGCGCGGTTTTCACGGCAAGACCATGGGAGCGCTGGCCGCCACCTGGGGTCCGGAATACCAGAAACCGTTTGCCCCCATGTTGCCGGGTCTAAAGCATGTGCCCTACAATAATTTGACGAAGCTGGAAGCAGCGGTGGGTGATAAAACCGCGGCGATTCTGCTGGAAGTGGTCCAGGGTGAAGGCGGTGTCAGAATCGGTGACAAAACGTATTTCCAAAAAGTTCGCCAAATCTGCGATGCCAACGGTGTCCTGTTGATCATCGACGAGGTCCAAACCGGATTCGGCCGTACCGGTACCATGTTCGCCTGCGAACAATTTGTGGTGCCCGACATGCTGTGCCTGGCCAAATCCCTGGCCGGCGGCATTCCCATGGGGGCCGTACTGTGTAATGACCGCATCAAGGTGCCCGTCAAAAGCCACACGTCCACCTTCGGCGGCAACCCCACAGCCTGTGCCGCAGCCCTGGCGTCTGTGGACGTCATCGAAAAAGAGGGGCTGGTAGAAAAATCCAAGACTCTTGGTGAGTATTTTCTAAAGGAACTAGGTGACCTTCAGAGCAGCAAAATCCGGGAAGTTCGGGGACTGGGCCTTATGCTCGGAATCGAACTCAAGGAAAAAGCCGGGCCCTATGTGCAAAAACTTATGGAAAAAGGCGTTATTGTACTGCTGGCCGGCGCCACGGTCATCCGCCTGCTGCCGCCTCTGGTGATCACTAAAGAAGAAATCGATAGGGTCGTGGAAGCGCTGAAGGATACCTTAGGTGCTTAGCGACGACATATTGATAGTTTAAGGAATGGATTCTTTTTTAAATTATTTTTTTGACAGGATCAACAGGATGAACAGGATTTTTTCACGGTTTCCGCAAGAAACCGGGAATACAAAAAAATCCAGACAATCCTGTAAATCCTGTCTAATTTTTAAGATATAAATAGAATCCATTCATTATTTAAAACAAACTCATTTTAGATCGAAGATCGAGTAGTTACTAACCAGCAGTTGTCGGTTAACCAAAAACTAATAATATAAAATTAAGCCTGAAATACAGACATGACGACATCATCCAATTTTATCATTCGAGAAGCCACTATAAATGACGTGGCCGTTATTCTGGCACTAATTAAAGATCTGGCAGAATACGAACATCTGTCCCACGAGGTGGAAGCGACCGAAGAAGACCTCCGCCAATCATTATTCGGTGATCGTCCGGTGGCCGAAGCCCTGATCGGTGAGCATGAAGGCATTGCCATCAGCTTTGCGCTGTTTTTCTATAATTTTTCGACTTTTCTGGGCAAACCGGGAATATATCTTGAAGATCTTTACGTCAAACCGGAATACCGCAGCAATGGTTTCGGCCGCAAGATGCTGGCGCATATCGCCCGGCTGGCCAAAGAGCGCAACTGCGGCAGATTTGAGTGGTCGGTTCTGGACTGGAACGAGCCGGCTATCCGCACCTATGACCGGTTGAATGCCAGGCCCATGAAGGAATGGATTTTATACCGCCTGACCGGCGAGGCCTTGAACAAACTGGCCGGTAAAGCCTGATTTAGGTAATAAACTCTTCCAAATGCCCCTGCAATTAATAAAAAACAATAATATTATCGACCCCGCCATAAATCTGGCCCTGGAAGAGTACTGTTTGCGCAACCTGGACCCCGGATCCGAGTATCTGTTGTTTTACATCAACCAGCCGTCAATCATCATCGGAAGGCACCAGAACCCTTTTCAGGAATTCAATCAAAAACTGGCCCGGCAGAAAAACATTCTCCTGGTGCGACGGATTTCAGGGGGTGGCGCCGTTTACCATGACCCGGGCAACCTTAATTTTAGCTTTATCACTGATTTTACAGAAGAAAAACTGGATTATTTTAAAACCCTGATAAAACCCATCGTAAATACTTTGCAGCGTTTGGGAGTTGCAGCGGTCCTGACGGAAAAGAATAATATCCTTGTTAACGGCAAAAAGATATCCGGCAATTCCCAGCACACCAATATGCGCCGGATGCTCAGCCACGGGACCCTGCTCTTTGATTCCGATTTGGAGGTTCTGCAGCGCGCGCTGGAATCGAATTTAGAAATCACGGATTCACGTGCCGTTTCATCCATTAAAAGCAAGGTGACCAATATTTCTGATCATTTACCACATCCCATTGGTAGGGAAGCTTTCCGGGCTGAAATGATAAGCGGCGTAGCCGATGCTCTTGGAGATTTGACGGAATACCAATTGACGGCTGAGGCCTGGGAGGCTATTCTCCGCCTGGCAGAAGAAAAATATAGATCATGGGAATGGACTTTCGGCCGGTCACCGCAATTTACCGTCAATCATAAATTCAGGCTTGAATCGGGTAACCTTGATGTCCACTTTATTGTCAAAAATGGTATCATTGAGGACATCGAGTTGGCAAATCAATCCGCAGAATCATCTTCGGTACGCAAAGTTATCAACCAATTCATGGGTGAGCGTTATGATTTAGGGTGTACTGGAGAAATAACCGTCAAATGATGAAACGGTCTGAAATCTATATCAAAACGGGTCTTGTTTACTTCGTTGTTATGCTGAGTATAATCGTCGCAGGCGGAACAAACCATGCTTTAGCGGGTGAAGACCCCGGAGATTTGTTCAATTACAGTTTTGCTGTCTGGCTGGGCAGCGGTGTCTACCGGGTCAAAGACGCCGACAAACGGTTTGCTGTCTTGCGTGTACCGGCGGCGTATACTTTTCGGCCTGCCCAATATGATAAGCCGGCACTGCGTGACAGGCTGGGATTCCGTCTGCTGCTGCCGGTCGCTATCGGTTTCGAAGAAGAAACCGACACCAACTTTAGCTTTGGAGCCGTTGCCTTCGTACCCGGTCTCGAAGTGCAGATCCCGGTCAATGAATACTGGGCCTTAAAACCCTTTGCCCAGTTTGGTGCCGGTAAGGACACCGCCGGTGGAGACATGCAGTATATTTACGGCGGGGGCTTTAGAAGTCTCATCAGTATTCCCTGGCGGAAGTTTGTATTCGGTATTGGAAATTCATTGGTCCTGGCGGAGAACAGAGATGCAACCTCGAAAGATACCAGCGGCTTTTCGATGGTTAACGCCGGCCTGGATATTCGTCATCCGACAAATTTTACCATCTTTGACCGACAGCTCGATGTCAGTGGTTTTTTTATCATAAATCGTTTCCAAAACCGAGTGGATATTTTGAGCGATGATGGGGAAACGAACAGGATTAAAACCCTCTATGAGGTTGGAATGACATTCGGCCTGAGTAAGTCCATTTCGATTTGGAAGGCCAATGTAGATCGTGTCGGAATAGACTACCGGTGGGGCGACGATGGCTTCACAGGAATCGGATTTAATATGGGATTTCCTTTCTAAAATTTAAAATAAAACGCGCATTAAAAATGCTGAAAGAACTGTCCATTCGCAATTTTGCCATCATTGATGATCTGCACATCGACTTCTCAGATGGCCTCACCATATTGAGCGGTGAGACCGGGGCCGGCAAATCGATTATTCTCAATGCTGTCAATCTTCTGCTGGGGAGCCGAGCATCGGCCGAACTGGTGCGCACCGGGGCCGAAAGTGCCGAACTGGAAGCCTTGTTTCAGATTTCATCAACCAGCAGTGTTGCCCAAATTATGTCCGCCAACGGATACGATCCCGGCGAGGGGTTGTTGATCAGAAGACTGATTTCGCGCTCAGACAGCAACCGGGTATACGTCAACGGCCGCCTGGCAACTATCGGGTTGTTAACAGCCATCACCGAAAACCTGGCCAGCATTTCCGGACAGCATGTCCACCAGGGACTTCTGAAAGAAGATCAGCACCTGCTGATCCTTGACCAGTTTGGAAGCTTGACGGCCCAGCGCCGGAAAGTGACCGACGGCTATCATCAGATCCTGCCGTTAATCGATAAACTCAACAACCTCAATTCAACCCGGCAGCGACAGGCCGAACACCGGAAACTGCTCGCGTTTCAGAAAAATGAAATCACCGCGGCCGGCCTGGCCCCCGGTGAAGATGCTGAATTGGAACAGGAACGGCTACGCCTGAAAAATGCCGAAGCGCTTTACCAGACCGTTCACAGCAGTATCGAAGAATTATACGGTGCATCCGGATCCGTCATTGAAAGACTTTCGGAAGTAAAGAAGAATCTTGAAACTGCGGGTCGAATCGACTCGCAGTTGAAAACAAAAGCCGAAACCCTGGCCTCGGCCTCTTTTCAAATCGAAGATCTGACTGACGAGCTTCGCTCTCACCTGAATCTGATACAGATGGATGATCAACGGCTGGAAGCTGTCGAAGAACGGTTGGATGTCCTCAATAAACTCAAGCGCAAATACGGTGGTTCGCTGGAAGCCGTTTTATCTCAGTTGGAGACCATCGAAACTGAGCTTTCTGAAGTTGAAAACATCGGCAAGCAAATCGAAAAAATTGAAGAACAACTTATAAAATTACATGATCAATTGGCGCGCCGGGCATTGAAGTTGTCGCAAAAAAGAAATGAAACCGCAAAGGACTTAGCGCGGAAGGTGGTTGAAGAACTGGGGTCCCTGAAAATGTCTCAGACAGAATTTAAGGCTGTTCTTTATCCCCTGGCAGCGGATGAGAAAACCAATCCGTATCTCACCGCCAAAAATTATTGTATGACTGAATCCGGTATTGACCGGGCCTCGTTTATGATTGCCCCCAACCCGGGAGAAGAATTAAAACCACTGGCCAGCATTGCTTCCGGCGGCGAACTCTCCCGGGTGGTGCTGGCATTAAAAGCCATTCTGGCCGAATCTGATGCGGTGGAAACCATTGTATTTGATGAAGTCGATGCCGGAATCGGCGGCGGCACTGCCGAGGTGGTGGGCCGCAAACTATCTGACCTTGCCCGTCATCACCAGATTATCTGCATCACCCATCTACCCCAGATCGCCAAATTCGGTGAGCATCATTTCAGCATTTCCAAACATGTCAATGACGGCCGGACTAAAACCGCCATCCAACCGCTCAGCAGAGAAGACCGCACCAAGGAAATTGCCAGAATGCTGGGGGGGGAGAAAATCACCCAGACCACACTGGATCATGCCCGGGAGTTGTTGGGGAAATAATAATATTTTTTTTTGGTATTTCGTTTGAGTATTTAACGAGAGGAGCTACCATGTTGATCGATAAATTTTTTGAGAAAGGCCGAGCATTCCTGGGTTGTAAATATCCCATTATGTGCGGCGCGATGACGTGGGTCAGCGACCCTAAACTTGTCAGCTCTATCGGCAATGAAGGGGGCTTTGGACTTTTGGCCGGCGGCAATACGCCGGTTGATATCTTTGAAAAACAAATCATTGAAACCAAGGAGTTGACGCAAAAACCGTTCGGTGTCAATCTTATCACGCTGGCCCCGGTTTATGAAGGCCAGCTTGAGCTTGTTTGTGAGCTGGGCTGCTCGTTTGTTGTATTTGCCGGTGGTATTCCAAAAAAAAATGAAATCGAAAAGGCCAAACGCTGCGGCGCAAGGGTCATTTGTTTCGCCCCCACAGCTCCCCTGGCACACAATTTAATCGAAAGGGGAGCGGATGCCTTGATACTGGAAGGTTCGGAGGCCGGCGGCCACATCGGTCCGGTGGCGTTATCGGTGTTGATTCAACAGATTCTTTTTAAGGTCGACACCGTACCGATTTTTATTGCCGGGGGTATTGCCACCGGGCGCATGATGGCCCATCTGTTAATGATGGGAGCGGCCGGCATCCAGATGGGGACTCGTTTTATCATGGCTCAAGAGTGCCTTGCCCACCCGAAGTTTAAAGAAACCTTTCGCAAGGCCAAAGCCAGAGACGCCATGGCAACGCCGCAATTTGACAGCCGGCTGCCGGTTATCCCCGTACGGGCATTAAAAAACAAGGGTTCCACAGAGTTTGCCAAGCTTCAACTCGAATTATTGAGCAAACTGGACAACAAACTCATCGATCGATACGAGGCGCAGGTTAAGGTAGAAGAGTTCTGGGCCGGTGCCTTGCGCCAGGCGGTACTTGACGGCGATGTTACCAGCGGTTCGCTCATGGCAGGACAATCAGTCGGGTTGGTCGACAAAATCCAGCCGCTTAAGGAGATTATCAACGAAATTGTAAACGATGCGGAATCAGAACTGCAAAGGCTCAATACGATTTTCAATCGGGAAGATACACTTTAGTACACAATTTCATAAATACGATAACATATAAAAATCTCACCGCAGAGCACGCAGAGTACGCAGAGAAATTATAACGTTTAATAATCATCATGACCTCTGCGGTCTCGGCGATCTCTGCGGTTAATTAAAAATACCCGGTAAACGTAACAATATTTGTGAATACATGCGCTAAGGCCTCAGTGGAAAGTTTTTTCAAAACACAGGGTGAGAGCAAACCTCATCGCTGGATAGTCAGAATGCAATCACTGGTTTTTTATGGTCTTTATAAGTCTGAGCGATGCCGTTTATAATTCCTCTACATTCGCTGCAGCTGGTCCGTTAGCACTTTCCTCGATATCAAATTGCACACGCTGGCCTTCGGTAATCGATCGGAAGCCCTCACCTTTTATGGCGGAATAGTGGACAAAAATGTCTTCGCCGTCTTCCTTGACAATAAATCCCCAACCCCTCTTGTTGTTGAACCACTTGACTGTTCCTTGCGGCATAGCTCTGGACTCCTGGAATACTTCTTTAAAGATACTTTCGACTTTCTTTACTCACCATATAAAAAGGCAGGGTCATTTTTGACTCTGCCTGTAAAGCCTGAATTAATCTCATCTCCGAAAAGGATATATCATGGGTCTCTTTAACTCCATTCATAAGCCACCGGCTCTGCCGGTGAGAATTGAAAAGGTTCTACCGTTACCGGGGGATCACGGATCATTGATCTAAACCTGAACGATGCCGGTGGCTTATGAATGGAGTTAATCAAAAGAATTTTAGCTCAATTTTTACGACTTGGTCAGACATGTAATCAGCGCAACTGCCTATCAAAACAGGCAGGCCAGATAAAAACGCGATCAAAATAATCTTATCAAAAATTGTGAAGGCACACGATATCAGGATAAAAGTAACATGAAGCCAAAATTCTTTTTACAAATCAGCGACCACCAGCAGAGCGTAGCCCCGTCCCCTTCGAGGGGCCTTCCTCATACCCGCAGCTCTGCTGGTGGTCGATGATTTTCTGTAACGGACGGCTATGTAGAAGATGACGATTTCGCCAATCCCCTGTATTCGTTGATCACGGCTAATACCTGAATCATGCATGAAAATTAATGAGAAGTTAGAATAATGATATATCGCGAATAAACCAAAAGCTGTCAAGAAAAAAAATGAATTAATCGGTTCACGAAATTTTAGATTTGCCAGGCAGACAATTTTATCATAATGTGGTATGTTCAGATTTCGTCATTCAGCTTGGGAAAATAATTGTGACTATAAAGATGAATTGACAGAGGAGGACATAAAGAATGCCTAAAAATCTAAGCCGTCGTCGATGGTTGGTTCTGTTATGCTTTCTCGCAGGCTTGCTTTTGCATATGGGATGTAGCACACCCGGGCAACATGCCGTTAAAACTACCGAAATCTCTCCGGATGTAAATGTATTGCGCGTCGGGGTTTCAACCAACGCCCAGCCCCTGGTTTACCGGCAGGGAAATAAAATTATCGGATTGGAAGCCGATTTTGCAAGGGAATTGGCAAAATATCTGGCTAAATCACTGCAATTTGTAGAGCTTGATTGGGAAGACCAAATACCGGCCTTGTTGGCGAATAAGATTGATATCATCATGTCCGGTATGACTATTACCCGGCTTAGAGAAGTAAGAATTTCCTTTACCATTCCTTACTTTAAAAGTGGTCAGATGGCCCTGATACGCAGGGAGGATGCCGCTCGCTTCAGCACCGGCTTTTTTGCTTTAACAACGAGTTCCGCCATAGGCGTTATTAAAAATACCTATGGTGAATATTTTGTAGATGAACAATATAGTAGTGTCAAGAAGATAACATTTTCAACTTCACGACCTGCGGTAAAGGCTTTGATCGATAAACGGATTGACATGTTTATCTATGATGGTCCCATGATTCTCTATTTAGCTTCTGAAAATGAAATCAACGGTCTGACCGCGCTGTTTGCCCCTTTAACGGAAGAGTCGTTAGCCTGGGCTGTCCGGAAAGATAATAGAGAACTACTGGAATCAGCCAATAGCTTCCTGAAAACCGCCCACAACGACGGACGGTTACAGCAAATGATTAAATATTGGATACCTACTGCCAAATAAATCAAAATTCGTGTTATAATAAAAGGGTTGGACCTTCGATGGTCCGGCCTTTTTTTTTGGGCACGGTCTCTGTTCGATTTTAGTAAACCAACCCCTGTCTGTCGGGCAATAATCAACGCAATGAGATTATATAAAAACAAATGGTTCTGGATAACGGGCACCTTTGCTTTCCTGGCGTTTCTGCTTCTTTTCATGATCCGCCTGGATTTGTTCGAAAAATTTTTTAACCGCCCCCAATCCCTTGAAATTTCTAGCATCAGTTCGCCTCACGAAAAAGAAACCTGGATGAATATTTTCCAAAACAACCGTAAAATCGGCTTCTCACACACCAAGATTTCACCTGACAGTGAGGGGTACCGTCTGCAGGAAACGGTGCTCATGCGCATTAATACCATGGGCCTGGTCCAGGATATCCAGCTTAAAACCCGGGGACGTCTCAAGGCTGATTACAGTCTGTCCGCTTTTGATTTTGAAATTAATTCCGGACGTTTCAGCTTCAGCGTAAACGGCACCCTATCCGGAGAGGTGCTGACCGTCACTTCGGCCAGTGCCGGAAGCCGCCGCCGGATGGACATCCGTCTAAAAAACAAGCCCTACCTTCTGGCCGGAATAACATCGGCCCTGGCCGCTGTCGCACTTAAAGCCGGCGACAAATATGCATTTGATATCTTTGATCCGGCCACATTGGGGCAAACGCCGGTGATCGTCGAGGTAATCGGCAAGGAAGATCTAAAGATTGGAGATGACCTCAAAACAACCACCAAGGTGGCTCTGAATTTCAAAGGTACCTCCCAGGTTGCCTGGATTGATGCGTCCGGCGACGTGTTGCAGGAAAAAGGTATCCTGGGCCTCCGGCTTGAGAAGACCACCCGGGAAATTGCCCTCGAAGATCTTGCCGTGGAATCCAGCGCGGATCTTACAAAAATCGCATCGGTGGCATCCAATGTAATGCTTGCGAATCCGGCTCAACTTGGCAGGCTGAAATTTGAGATCAGCGGTATCCCGAATACAAGGGTTCGGCTTAACGGTGGCCGGCAGGTTTTCAGAAACAATGTTTTGACGATCGACAAAGAATCATTGGCGAATCTGGCCCATGATCTGGATGGAAAAAATTTAGGGGCCTTTGAAAAGATCTATTTAAAACCGACGGCTTTTATTCAGTCCGACCATCAAAATATCCAGACCCTGGCGCAAAAAATTGTGGCCGACCAAATGACACCACTGGATAAAGTGCAGGCGCTGGTCGACTGGGTGTATCAGAATATAGATAAACGACCGGTGCTTTCTTTGCCGGATGCGCTTTCCACCCTGGAAAATCGGGTCGGGGACTGCAATGAGCATGCGGTGCTGTTCGCTGCCCTGGCCCGGGCGGCCGGAATTCCCTGTCGGCTTGAAGCCGGCCTGGTATATCTAAAAGGCCGGTTTTACTATCATGCCTGGAACCTGGTGTATTTGGGCCGCTGGGTAACCGTCGATGCCCTTTTCGGACAGGTACCGACCGATGTCAGCCATATACGACTGGTCACCGGGTCTCCCAGTCAGCAGCTGGATCTGATGGGCATTATTGGTAAAATTAACGTGAAAGTAATTCAATAGCCAATATACCGGTTCAGTAGTATCTTAATTGTTATTTTTGTGCATTTTGTGGCAAGATCTTTTTGTGTAAAAATCAAGTTACCCCAAGAAATGCCTGAAAACAGAATGCCTAAAATGCCTAAAATTATGGTGTCGCTCCGTCTTTTGTATAAGTCGTTGACGCTGGCAGTATTAGAGGCCAGAAATCAGAACAATGAAATGACAACTTAGTGTGAGTTTCTATTTTCATAAAATAGATAGAATACATTTACTTTAGGCATTTTAGGCAATTTAGGCATTTCTTTTCTCAGGCACTTTAGCGCACTTTAGGCATTTTTCCGTTTATCGGTAAAAATTCGACAAACCCAATACTATGTTGTAATTATTATTAGATTTATCAGGCTAACAACATGATCGAACTTAAAGCTCTTACCAAAAAGTATGGCGATTTTACGGCCGTGGACGATTTAAGTCTCTTTGTAAAAAAAGGAGAGATTTTCGGATTTATCGGTCCCAACGGTGCCGGCAAGACCACCACTATAAAAATGATCGGGGGCATCCTGGCGCCCTCGGAGGGCAGCGTCATGGTTGCCGGCATCGACATCCAGCAACAGCCGGAAAAAGCCAAGGGTAAAATCGGTTTTATTCCCGATCGTCCCTATCTGTACGAAAAACTGACCGGTATGGAATTTTTGAAGTTCACCGCCGATCTTTACGGTGTGCCGGGGGATATTTTCGGCCAAAAGGCACAGGAAAATTTGGAAATGTTTTCACTGGCGGATTGGTCCGATGAATTGATCGAATCTTATTCCCACGGCATGAAACAACGTCTGATCATGTCCGCCGCCCTGCTGCATGATCCGGAAGTAATCATTGTGGACGAACCCATGGTCGGGCTCGATCCGGCGGCCATCATCATGGTGAAAGATCTTTTTCAGCGCCTGGCACGCAAAGGGGTTACCGTCTTTATGTCCACCCACACCCTGGCAATTGCCGAAGAGATCTGTGAGCGTATCGGTGTTATCAACAAAGGGCATTTGATCGCCTGCGGAACCACTGCCGATCTCAGACAGCAGGCCAATGCCGCCGATGCCGCCCTTGAAAAGGTATTCCTGAACCTGACGAATATAGCTAACTGACAGAAGTCAGAAGACAGAGGTATTTGAATTCGGAATTGGGAATGCGGAATGCGGAAAGAAAAAAAGACAGAGGATGATGACGGAAGGCAGAGGTGTTTGAATTCCGAATTCCGAATTCTCATTTCATGACCCCGTATGTCTTAAGCTTTTTATGCAGTGTTTTGCGGGTGATTCCCAGACGGCGGGCGGCTTCGCTTTTGTTTCCGCCGGAAGCCTCCATAGTTTTTAATATCGTGGCCTTTTCGACTTCTTCAAGGGGGGTGGTACCGTCACCATTGATTGGGGGCGTTTGTGATATAATCCCATCATTTTTTATCTCGAACCCGGAGATGACGGGAAAATCTTTTTCAGAAAGATAATCAGATCGGGACAAAACAACGGCTCTTTCCACCGCATTCATTAATTCTCTGACATTGCCCGGCCAGTCATACCGGATCAGATGATCCATGGCCTGGGGCGTAAAGCCTTTTATCTCTTTGTGGTTTCGGGCGGCAAAGATTTGCAGAAAATGCTGGGCCAGCAGGGGCACATCCTCCCGCCGTTTTCGCAGGGAGGGAATCTCCAGATCTACCACATTGAGCCTGTAATACAGGTCTTCACGAAATTTTTCCTGGCTGATCAATTCCGGCAAATCCTTGTTGGTGGCGGCGATGATTCTCACGTCAACCTGGATGGTTTTTTCTCCGCCGACACGGGTAAACTCTCTTTCCTGCAGAACCCGCAAGAGTTTCACCTGCATGGTCAGAGACATTTCGCTGACCTCATCCAGGAACAGGCTGCCCCGGTGAGCCTGATAAAAACGCCCTTCCTTTCTGCGGTCGGCCCCGGTAAAGGCGCCTTTTTCGTGGCCGAACAGTTCGGATTCCAGCAGTGTTTCGGTGATGGCCGCACAGTTGATTTTAACAAAGGGGCCGTCTTTCCTGGAGCTGTTAAAATGAATCGCCCCGGCAATGAGTTCTTTGCCGGTTCCCGATTCACCGGTAATGAGGGCGGTGGCTTCAGAAGGCGCCACCTGGGCCACGGTTTCCAAAAGGTTGACCATGGCCGGGCTCTGGCCGATGATATTCTGGCGGTCAAAATGCTTGCCCAGGCTTTCCTTGAGGAGGCGGTTTTCCTCCTTGAGGCGGGTGTGCTCCATGGATCTGGCAATGGTTATTTTCAGTTTGTCAAAATCAAGGGGTTTGGTCAGATAGTCGTGGGCACCTTGCTTTAGAGCGTCGACGGCGGTGTCCACCGAAGAGTAAGCCGTCATGATGATCACCGGGATGGCCGGGTTAAAGGATTTGATCTGCTCCAGGGCTTCAAGACCGGATACTTTCACCATGCGAACATCCATCAATACCAGATCGTAGGACTGCTCCTTGACTTTTTCGATGGCGGTGGCACCGTCATCGGCTTGTGTGACTTCATAACCCCATCCGCTGATCAGGGTATAAAGCATGGTCCGATGGGCGTTATCATCATCAACCACTAATACGGTATTTCTATTCTTCATTAGTCAATTCTCCGCCGGCGGATCCGGGTTAAACCCTTAGTGCTTTTTTTCGGTTTTATGTCAATAATATGTTAACTGAACATCGAACATCGAACGCTTAACATCCAACGTCGAATGTGGAAAGCGCTTCGCTTGGCCTTTTTTATAAAAAGATAGAATACCATATTCGATGTTCAGCGTTCGATGTTCGATGTTCGATGTTCATCTGTTACCGGGTTAGGTATCGTTATCCTAAAAGTAGTCCCTTGGCCCGGGCGGGTTTCTGCCGTTATGTTGCCGCCCATTGCTTCCATAATGTTGTGGGCAATTGTTAATCCCAGACCGGTCCCGGAAGATTTTGAGGTGAAATAGGGATCAAATATCCGGGATAAATCTTCACCGGGAATCCCACAACCGGTGTCTGATACCTTAATTTCTATCCGGTTGTCTTCCCGCTGGGAAAGTTCGACGTCAAGTTGACCGCCGGCTTCCATGGCATCGATGGCATTCAGATACAAATTCAGTAACACCTGAGTGATTCGATCCGGATCGATTGTGGCTTCATTTACATCTGCGGAGTTGAGGGTTTCCACGGTGATATTTTGATCGCGGGCCTGTTTTTCTATCAATCTGACGGAATTATCAATTAATTCCTTGAGCAAGGTCGGTTTGGGCGACACGGAAACCGGCTTGGCAAACTCCAGCAATTGCCCCACCACGCGGTTTACTCGATCGACTTCGGCGATCATGATATCTGCCGTCTGCTGATCCTGAGGGGTATCCTGGTAGCGTTCCTTAAAATAGGTGGCAAATCCTTTGATCGAGCTCAGTGGATTGCGGATTTCATGGGCCACGCCGGCGGCCAGCCTGCCCACGGATGCCAGGCGCTGGCTTCTGGCAATTTCTTTTCGCAGCGAACGAACTTCGGTCAGGTCTTTAAAAAGTAAAACGGTTCCTAAAAATCCGCCAGTTTCATCCCGTAAGGCACTGGTACCTATCTCAAGCGGAACGATATTTTTGTCTCCCACCGCACAATCGATCTCCTGCTCGATCACATTATTCTGAATTTCGGATTGTTGCACCGCTGACCATAACTGGGGTGGCAGTATTTGGTCGGCATTCCTTCCGATTACATCCCGATAGGAAAGCTGCAACACGGATTCAGCGATTTGATTAAAGGCCGCGATTCGCTGTTGATCATCCAGGGCAATTAAACCGATCGGCATGTTTTCCACAACATTGTCGGAAAAGACCTTGATTCGAGTAAGGGAAGCTTTGGTTGTGCGATAGCTTTGCAGCAAGAATAACAGTGTAAAGCCGGCGAATCCGACCAACAGCAGAATGACCCCCATGATGATGCCGTGCCGTACATCTGCTTTCTGGGCTTCTAGAATCGGTGTCATGTCGAGTCCCACAAATATGATGCTGTTCCAATCGTCTTTAGGAGTCGGAGAAATCTGTCGGTTGTCTTGCTGTTGCTTAAATTGGCGACCCATCATCATGGATCCGCGCCGCATCCCCATGGATCGCCTGGTGGGGCTGAATTTTCGAAAGACTTCAAATACCCGGACACCATCCGGCCGGGTCACCTGGCGCCAGAAAATACGGTTGGCAGTGGAGATTTCTGCCAGATCCGATTGGTTTTCAACCTGTTTTCCGACTTTTTCAAGGTTGTTGTGGGCCAGGATGTTTCCGTTGATGTCCGCCACAAAAAGATAAACAATATCCGGTTGCTGGGCCGTCTCGGTCAAAAGTCGCTGAAGTTGAAAACTACCCCGGTGCATTCCCATCATCCCGGTACGGGTACCGGCCTCAAAAGACCTGATTAAGGCGGCGCCTTTTTCTAACAATAATTGGATGCTCTTTTCCTGCTGGCGATTGATGTTCTCAATGGTCATAAAGGTGAATATCGGCAGCAGTACGGCAACCGCTCCGATCAATACCCAGGGCGGAACCCCGATCCAGGATTTTTTATTTTTAGTTTTTAAAAGCATGATGAATAATTAAAGCAAATAAAATGCCATCAATTGGGTTGACCCGTTCGCCCGTTCGCCTGTTTGCCCGGTAACCATTAGCGGGATTGGAGTAATTAATTTGTGGGCAACCGGCAACGGGCCAACGGGCCAACCGACACTTGCATACTTTCTACCCGTTTAATTGTTCCTCCCTGGTTACTTTGTACCCATCCTCAAATATGCGACGCCGTTCAATTTTGTCAACAATCTGTCTTTTCAAAAAAATTAATTTTTAAAAATCAGATAGTTATATGGGGCACAAATATTTTTCCCCATCCTGGCACACCCTTTGCTCTTCTACAAAGGCACAAAAGCAAAAATGATGAAATCAGGCTGATAGTCAACCAATGTCAACACTAAACACTAAAATTAACGGAGGTATTAAAATGAAAATGAACAGTTTCAGTAAGGCAATTATCGTAGTGGCCATTGTTGGTGTCGTCGGGTTTGCCGCAACCTCTTTTGCCGGCCGCGGAAGAGGCGGTGGCGGTGATTGCTGGGGACAGGGGTCCGGATGGGCCCAAAGAGGGTCCGGCCCGGCCCGCTACCAGGGTAATTTGAGCGATGAAGACCTCGGCAAACTGAACAAGCAGCGCCAGGCTTTTTTTGAAGGCACCCGCGAACTTCGGGAAAATCTTTACCAGAAGCAACTGGAGTTGAGAAGCGAGCTGGCCAAAAAGGATCCGGATGCCAAAAAGGCTGCCGGTCTGCAGGGGGAAATCTCCGATCTTTCCGGCCGGATGGATCAAAAGCGGGTTGACCATCGCATCAAGATGCAAAAAGAAAATCCTGACTTTTTTGCCGGCCGGGGTTACGGTATGCGGCGGGGTTATGGCATGGGCGGTGGCAAAATGGGCCGGGGTTATGGCATGGACCAGGGCTACGGCAAAGGCGGTGGCTACGGCAAGGGCATGGGCCGAGGATTTCGAGGACAGGGCGGTGGCGGAATGGGCCGCGGGTTCCAGGGCCAGGGAGGCGGTTCCTGGTATTAAGGTTAAAAAATTCGGGGGGGGAGGCATGTTGCCCCCCCCTTAAACTGAACCGCTCAACCTATGTTAGATTAAGGATTAATAAATCGATAGTTTAGTATCGGCGTCGAAAATATGCAAATGCTTTAGATTCAAGGTCAGCTTTAATTGGCTGCCAACATTAATTGTCCTCCGGCCTTCACTTTTGGCGATGAATTTTGCTCCTTGAAGATCTATATGCATATTGGTTTCACCGCCCAGAGGTTCGACTACTTCAACAACGCCATCCACTTTCCACTCTTGCGGGAATTTCTTGTCACCATTATCAATCGTCAAATCTTCCGTGCGCAGACCCATGATGACCTCCATCCCCTCCTGAATTTTGGCGCCTGGTTTTTCCGGAATGGGAATCTGCAGTGTTCCCGGAAAATTTAGCTTCAGCCCTGTGTCGGAATGAACAATTCGGGCCTGAACCAGGTTCATGGGTGGACTGCCAATAAATCCGGCCACAAAAGTATTATCAGGTTTCTGAAACAGCTCGATGGGTTTTCCGATCTGTTCAATGTATCCGTCACGCATGACAACAATCCGATCGGCCAGCGTCATGGCTTCCACCTGGTCATGGGTCACATAAACAATGGTGGTTTGAACTTTTTGATGCAGCAGTTTTATTTCCGTGCGCATCTGCGTGCGCAGCTTGGCGTCCAGGTTGGAAAGCGGCTCATCAAATAGGAAGATGGACGGCTTCCGAACCATGGCTCTTCCCATGGCAACCCTTTGACGCTGACCACCTGATAGTTGGTACGGTTTGCGTTTGAGAAGGTCACTCAGTTCCAGAATATCTGCAACCTCATTGACTCGCCTTTGGATTTCCGTCTTGGGGGTCTTGCTCAGCTTTAACCCGAAGCTCATATTGTTGAATACGTCCATGTGCGGATATAAGGCATAGTTTTGAAATACCATAGCCGCACCCCGGTCCTTGGGCGCGATATCATTTACGACACGGTCATCAATAAGGATATCCCCCGTTGTAATTTTCTCTAAACCGGCAATCAGGCGCAATAGTGTGGATTTACCGCATCCTGAAGGACCGACAAGGACCACAAGTTCCCTGTCACTGATATCAAGATTAACCCCATGAATAATTTCGGTCTTGCCAAATCTTTTTACAACATCTTTTAAGGTGACGCTTGCCATTATAATGCCCTAACCCGGATAAACCGGAAATCCGAAATTCGAAATACGAAACAAATTCGAATAAAAACACCAATTTCAGAACTAAGATACTAACCCGGACAAGCCGGAATTGAAAATTGAAGATTGATCCGCCGGAGTTAATGACGAGGTCTGTATTCTGATTTTGTCAATCGATAATAAAAAACCATTTTTTGTATGCTAAAGTCAAGAATTCTTTATACAGCTCTAATTTTTTGACCGCTGGGCACGGCTTTTTAGGCGGAGCGAATCGTATTACCCTAAGCAAGGCGCCATGTATTTGAAATATAAGCATTTATTTTTTTAGCACGGCTGGGTTTTTTTTAAGAATTTAATTCTTGACTCACCTGTAA
>JAIVWA010000026.1:0-4258 GCA_049190255.1 Gammaproteobacteria bacterium
ATGTTTCAACAATCGTAACATTCTGAAATTATGACTATAATTTACCTAATCAACCATTCAACCAGTAAACTATTCAACGAGGTCCGTAATATGGCCATATTGGGAATATTAACCTGTGAAATCTTAGAACTCGAATTCGCTTATCTGTTAAATTCCGATAAGGATATTGCCCGGATAACAGTTCTGGAAAATAGCCGATCGGTTCGTATGCTCGATGCGCTTGAATCCGCCGGGTCCGCGAATCTCAACCGAATTTCCGGTTTTGAATCGTTTGCACCGGATCCGGAAAACCGCATGGAAGTCCTGGTGCACGTTTTAGAGCTGGGTCTGCACAACCGCAAGGAGCTGCTCCAGCAAGGCTTGATGGAAGCGGCTCGCGAAATGGGGTCCCGGGTGGATGCTTTATTGCTCGGATATGGTTTGTGCGGCAATGCACTTGAAAAACCGGATGAACTTTTATCCGATGCCGGCGTACCGATATTTATTCCGATGGATGAGGACCATCCGGTGGATGATTGTGTCGGTCTGCTTATCGGAGGGCGCGAACGGTATTACGGAGAACAATGCCAGGTGGCGGGTACGTTTTTTATGATTCCAGGGTGGACCTGCCATTGGCGAAGGATGTTCGAGAAAGAATTCGGTAACTTAAGCGTTGATATGGCCCGACGGCTATTCAAAGATTATGAACGGTCGCTTTTGATATCCACCCCGATCATGTCGGAAGAGACAATGAAACAAAACTCAAATGAGTTTAATACCCTTTTCGGCTTGCGTGAAGAAATCCGGCAGGGCACCCTTGATATTCTCTATGATTCCTGGAACTCCGCCAAGACATTCCTAAATGCCGGTATTGATCGAATTATTTGATAAAAATGAAAAAAAAATCTGTTGCCAATCAATATATTTATCACACCCACGGCGTCTGTCCGCCTGAAATTCATTTCAAAATCAATGACGGAAAAATTAAAGATTTGCGCTTTGTGGGGGGCGGCTGTCCGGGTAATGCCCGGTTGGTTTCCCGTTTGCTGGAAGACAAACCCCTGGCCCGGGTGCTGGAGTATCTTAAAGGTATCGACTGCCGCAATGATACCTCCTGTTCGGAAGAGTTAGCTGGAGCCATCCAGGCCGTCCAAAACGGCACCCTCGCTACCGCTGAATCATTTAGAGTGCAGGAAGACAACACCCCCAGGCGTTCCGTTGCTCTCATTGGTAATCTGGCGGGAGATAACGCGGCTCTGGAAAATATTCTGGAACATATCCAAGTCTGTGATGTAGAGGCCATCCTTTGTCTGGGCAATCTTACCGGTGATTCACCGCTTAACCGGAATTTGATAAAAACGATCCGCCGTAAAAAAATTTTGGCGCTTCAGGGTGACACCGACTGGCAATATTCACGGAGCAGTGAACAGCCGGATATGCCGAATATTGACCCCCGGATGAGAGACTGGCTGTTTCAACTTCCCCAGGTACTGAGTTTCAAGTTAATCACCAGGAAAAGTATGGCCTTTTTCGGCGATTTCATTCAGTCTTTTGCCGACTACTCGGATTTTGAACCCTTTGCCCTGGAAATGAATATGGTGTGCGGACTAACCGATTTCATGAGAGACGAAACTGTTTTTCCGGCCCTGGAGGCCATGATTCCGCAATTTCAAGCCGATGTGATTATTTTCAGCCAGATGAAAACCTGGAAGTTTCGGCATGTCGGCGGCAAGGATTTTATCAGTGTCGGGGCGGCAGCGGCTGAATCCGGATTGACCTGGGGCCTGCTGAAAGAATATAATGGCCGGGTTGATCTTAAAATTATGAAAGTGGAACGGTAAGGAGGCGCTCTTGACACAACCGGTATTGGTCGATGTGCTCTTGACGGATTTCAGGCAGTGAATCGCCTGCGTCTATATGGCGGAATCGGTAAAGGTTTTACCGGATAACATCCAGGAAATCATCAAGGTGCAGGAATGGGACATGCGCACCCGGGAGGGTGTAGAGCGTTTCAGGGAACTGAAGGCCAAATCCCTGCCCAGTGTTGCTTTAGATGGCGACCTGGTTTATGAATCCCTTATCCCCATGCAGGAAGAACTCATCGACGAAATCCTCAGACGGTATAAGGAAAAAAATCAAAATGAATAATATCTATCTGGAAGATGTTAACATTGAAGGCTTTAAATCCTTTTCAGAAAAAACCAACATGAGTTTTCAGCCCGGCATCGGTGTTATCATGGGAAACAACGGCGTCGGAAAATCAAATATTCTGGATGCGATTGTTTGGGCGTTCGGCGAGAATGATCTGGGGCGCATCCGTTGTTATGAAAAAGAAGAGTTGTTTTTTGCCGGCAGCAAAGACTATCCGCCGGCATCCAAAATTCGAGTGGAATTGTTTCTAAAGCAGGAGGGGAAAAAAGACGCACCCGGCATCCAATTGGCCCGTGAAAGAACCAAAAATGGGGAAGATCAATACTGGATTGATAAAACCAGCTATGCACGCGAAGCATTTCGCCAAAAATTAGATGCCTATAATCTCAGGCATTGTCTAGAAACCATTATCCGGCAGGAACAAATTAATGACGTTATTCAGTTAAACCCCTGGCAGCGCTTTCATTTTATCCGGCAAATCCTGAATCTAGAATCCGAAGAAGAAACCGTTGGATGCATCAAAGATATTATCGGTCCCTTATTTCAGCGGTATATGTCCTATCTAATACCCCTTGGTGAGGTTCGGTTAGATGCAATTTCGAAAAATGGACAAAAGGGATTGGAGATCGAAGTAAATCTTCCAGGAAATCGTCTGCGCAGGGCGCATCAATTGTCTGGAGGCGAAAAGTCCATTACGAGTCTAGCTTTGAAGCTGGCTGTATTTCATCAACTTGAAAGCCCATTTTTTCTGCTGGATGAAGTGGAACCCTCCCTGGACTATACCAACCATAAGTCCATGCAGGCGTTTCTCAAAGACGTGGCCGACAGTAAACAGCTTATTATGATTACCCACCTGCGCAGTACCATCGCTCTGGCAGATACCGTACACGGCGTAAGAACCCGCTGGGACGGCTCATCCTTCATGAAATTTTATTTTGTTATGGACGAGCGCCTGTTGAGGCTTTATAAATGCTGCTAAAACAAAAGGCTGCTTGCTTGAGAATCTCTTCCGGGTTAATATCCCATCCGATAAAAGCCAACCGTGTTTCAGGTTCTTCATCCCAGGGAATCCATTCGCCTTTGCCACCGACGAAGTTGAGCATCACCACGCGATCGGCAAATCTCACCGGACCTTTTATGCGAAAGACCTCCCATGGCAGGTTGCGGATAAATTTTTTAAAGCGAGTCTCGTCAACAATTTTTGAATCCCGAAAAGAAAACGTGACATAGCTCGACGCATCTACCGTGTGGTTGTCGTGTTCGTGGTGAGAATGATGATGGTCGCTTGAATCCGTATTGCTGTTCGAAGAAATCGGATGGAAAAATCGGATGGGCTTTAATTGAAGCGTTTTGGGCGTGGCCGCTACCCAGAGGGATTCCGGATCGATGCCACAACGAATAGTGGGGATTACCTGGCAACCGGGTATAATCTCATGAATTTCTTTAAGAAACTGAGGAATTTTTTCTTGCTTGGCCAAATCGATTTTGTTTAAAAGAATTAAATCGGCCATCTCCAGCTGGTTATAAAAAAGGGGCCCAAATGCCTCCCGTGCCTCCCAAAAATCTGCATCCAACACCGTAACGGTTTTCTTGTGATCCATATATTGACTTAACCCCGGCTCCTTCAAGACCGAGGCGATCGATTTGGGGTCTGCAACGCCTGAAGATTCTATTAAGATGCGGCGGGGTTTGAATCGATTCCATATACGCCTCAGCGATTGAAGTAAGTCGGCGCTGAGCGTGCAACAGATACATCCGCTGGTCAACTCTATCACGTCAGAACCGGAATCTTTAAGCAAGGCGCCATCGATGCCTATGTCGCCAAACTCATTCACCAGGACAACGGTTTCGGAGAGGTCGGCTTCCCAGGAAAGTATTCTTTTGAGTAAGGTGGTTTTACCCGCCCCCAAAAAGCCCGCTAAAAGTAAAAGGTCGGCTTTATATTCCGGCTGATTGCCAAGCGGTTCTTTCATTTAATAAATTCGCAGCCCGTTAGATCGGTTTCAGGTGTCGAATGTCAGGTGTCAGGTGTCAGGAAAGACAGAAACGTAAGAGCTGTCAAGAGATACCTGGAGCCTTTTTCTATTCGGGTATGGACCATCCTTGAGGGTACTGTTCATTGGATACT
>JAIVWA010000026.1:4267-17169 GCA_049190255.1 Gammaproteobacteria bacterium
AGCGGTTCTTTCATTTAATAAATTCGCAGCCCGTTTAATCGGTTTCAGGTGTCAGGCCCATAGCTACTGGCCTCTGGTCACTGGTTATTGGCCAGAAGCAAGAAGCCAGCAACCAAAATGCTGACACCTTGTATGAAACTTCAGGTGGCCGGAACAGTGAAAAGATTGAACGTTCGATGTTCGACGTTCATTTTTTAGTTAACCCGTCATATGAAACTAGCCAAGGACAAAGTTTCTTTTAAGATTAGACTGGCCGCTTTTCAGGCCAGGCGGCGCTGAACACTGACACCTGACACCATAGACATTGTGTTGTTTAAAGAACTCAATAGAACTAAAATATACCACACGACATTTGTAACATTTTTGTGGGATGGCACTAGACGGCGATGGTTGCAACCTGGTAACACCGCAAGCATCGCTCGGCTTCAGCCACGGCTTCCTGAGCGGATAGGCCTTGCTCGACTTCATCAAAGGTCGATTTTCGCGTGTCCGCTGGGAGCATGCTAGGCTGGAAGCGCTGTTTGCTTTCGACCTTGAGGATTTCCTCATCCGGGTCATAGACTTTTACGGTTTCGAAAAGTTTATC
The DNA here is from genome assembly GCA_049190255.1 of Gammaproteobacteria bacterium. Lineage (GTDB taxonomy): Bacteria > Desulfobacterota > Desulfobacteria > Desulfobacterales > JAFDCJ01 > JAFDCJ01. The sequence goes on from JAIVWA010000026.1 coordinate 4,854, forward strand.
AAAGTAGTGATTGTCATCATATTCAAGGGTCTGCCTGTTAATAAAACGGTCGATGCTGTGAGCAGCCCTGCGGCCGCCGGCGCAGGCTGTAATCAAGGCATCCGGTCCGGTTTCACAGTCACCGGCAAAAAAGATTTTTGAGCGGTTGCTCTGCTTGGTGTATTCGTCAACGACAATGGTATTCCATCTGGTTGTTTGAACATCATCCATTCCGGCAAGCAAGGTAAGATCGACCTGCTGTCCGATCGCTGAAACGATGGTATCGCAGTCAAAAACAAATTCCGAACCTTCAACCGGCACCGGTCGCGGCCTTCCACCGGCGTCCGGTTCGCCAAGTTCCATTTTAATGCATTCAAGGCCGACCACTTTACCGTCTTCAGCTAAGATACGCACCGGCGCAGTCAAGAAGTGGAACTGCACCTGTTCTTCTTCGGCATCGTGAATCTCGGCATCATCGGCCGGCATTTCGTTGCGGGTCCTGCGGTAAACCAGATGAATATCTTCCTTGTCGGTGCGCAAGGAACAGCGAACACAATCAATCGCGACATTTCCGCCGCCGATAACCACGACTTTTTTGCCCTGCGGATACGGATCGCGGCCGGCATTAACCTCCCGCAGATACGCAAGTCCCGGGATAAATCCCTGATATTCCCGGTCTTCACCTTCGATGGCCATGGCGGTGCTGTCCTGCGCACCAATACCGACAAACACCGCATCGAACTCATTTTCAAGCGTTGCGAGCGTTATATCTTTTCCGATGGTTTGACCGTAGTTGATGGAAACGCCCATTTTCTGAATTTGCTGCACTTCACTTTGCAGGATATTGCGAGGCAGCCGGTGGTCGGGAATACCCACAGCCGACATGCCGCCCGGTTCACTCAGGGCCTCATAGATCGTGACCTCATGCCCGTTACGGGCCAGGTGATAGGCACAGGTAATTCCAGCCGGACCGGCACCCACAATGGCCACTTTGCCGTTGTTTTCCGAGGGGGTGACCTCATATTCCGGTTCCTTTTTCTCAGACAGTTCATGATCCGCCACAAAGCGCTTGAGCGCTTTTATCGAAATGGGTTCATCTAAATTCCCGCGCCGGCAATGTTTTTCGCAGGGTCGAAAACAGACGCGCCCCACGACACCCGGTAGGGGCAGACGTTCGCGAATCACATTAAGTGATTCTGCAAATTTGGCGTCTTTAATCAACTCGATGTATTTGGGAATATCGAGATGAATCGGGCAGGCATCTAAACAGGGGGCCGTCAGCTTTGAATAATAGGTTCCCGTTGTCACCTGTTTTTTACCGCTGATGGCCTGTGAAAAATCATCGGCAAAATATTTGAGCGCATGAAACAACGGTGCCGGGCCGGATTTGCCGATGCTGCATTTTGCATTGCTGACAATGGCTTCAGCAGCCGACTGCAAAAACTCGAGGTCCTCTTCGGTCGCTTCGTTGTTGGCGATATCCTGAAAGACCTCGAGCATCTCTTTCCAGCCCGTCTTACAGTAGTTACATTTATCACAGGTTTTTGAATGCTCCAGAACGGCCTCAAAATATGCCCGGCATAGATCAATGATATCCACCTCCGGCGAACGCAGAACAATCCCTTTCCAACCCATCAATGCTTTGATCTTTTCGTCCTGCTTGAAATATTCGGGCAAATCCAGATGTTTGATTGACGCCTGGTTTTGCGTTTCATTGGCGCGGTTTTCAATAATTTCTCCGCCCCATGAACTGAAAATTATATCTGTCATGCTATTGCCTCCGTATACCGATCATTGCATAATTGCAGCTTTTTTTAATTCTTAATAGTTATTTCTTTGCATTTTATGGTAAAATTTTTTTTTCTGTTTGGTTCCGGTTCATCCGAATTCAGACCTCGCAAAGGACCCCAGGTAATTGGGTGTATTTTTGGACAAGAGGCTCCGTTCCCAGATGAAGATTTTGGTTCATAGGTTCAAGGTTCAAAGGTTCAGAGGTTGATTGATTACTCTTATTAGCCTAATGAAAACAATAGGATGAATGAAAAATCGCGAAAGCGATTAACCCTGAACCCTGAACCGGGAACCCTGAACCAGACCGGCTCGATGTCCAATTTTCATGCAATCCCACGACAGTTAAAGAGTCACAGGTATTTATCCAAGCTAAATGACGAGGTCTGAAACTATTTTTTGCCTGCGCGTCTCTCCACCCGGTTAATTAGCCAGCTTAATAATTTTTTATCATCCCGAAAATCTATCTGTTGCGGTAGATCAGACAGTGCCATTTCAGCCCGGGCCATGTTTTTATGTCCACCCGCTGATCCGAATTGTCCGAAACTTTTTTGGACCACATCACCGGCATTTTTTCGAATACCGTCGTTTCTGAAGATAACAACAAGCTTTTTATCACAGATACCGGAGACGATACTCCAGTTGACAGAAATAATTCGCATAAAAAAATCAGCAATTATGACACAGACATCCGGATTGACCACCGGACCCAGGTGAACATATGCGCGACCCTTGCGCAACCGCATGTTTTGCAGCGCAATTTTAAAATACTTCAAAAAGCCCAGCCTGAGGTCGGCCTTTTCGATTCTGCGGGCCAGATGCATATTTGCGTGACGGAAAAGATACTGAAAGGCCCTTACATCTTCGATCACGGTTTGTCCTTTAAATGAATTGGTATCTATTTTGATGGCATGAAACAGACCGGTGGCCAGTTTTACCGAAGGTTTTATCTTTGCCGCTCGCAGGTATTCGGTCAGGATGGTGGCTGTGGCACCATAATGGGGCCGGATGTCCGAAAAAGGCGCCCGGGCATTGGTTTCCGGATGGTGGTCGATGATGATATCAGGACTGAGTTGAGCCATGAATTCATTGTGGTCGGGCTGAGAATCCACGATGACAATTTTGTTGTACCGAGCAGGGTCGGCATCGCCAAAGGGCAGCATGCTGACCTTCAGAAGTCGCAGCATCGTCAGATTGTCCGGGCGGTTGATGATATTTACATGTGAAATGGTGACAGTTGTTGCCTTGTGCCACAGTAAACGGCTGACGGCCATGGCACTGGCAATGGCGTCCGGATCGGCATTGATCACAACAAGGACGTGATCATGGCCCGAAAACTGATCATAAAAACGGCGCAGCTTTTCAGGGGCTGAAAGGGTCATAAGGTATAAATCCCGGGTATTATCCGGGTGATGTTACGACGAGATGGACAGGATTACAATATATTTTTAATGGAATATGATTCGGTTCCGGGATTCGCGTTGCGAGGTTCGTGTTACGTGTTGCGCGTTGCGCGTTACGGGGTTCGGGATGCGGGGATCGGGACGTGCAACCTTTCATCAACCGGTCTCGAAGACTATTTGATCCCCATCGACCTCGGCACTTACCCGGGTGCCGTCCAGGATATTGCCTTTAAGAATATCCATGGACAGCGGGTTTTCGATATAGTGCTGGATCACACGCTTCAGCGGCCGGGCGCCGTAAATCGGGTCGTATCCTTTTTCGGCAATAAACGTCAGGGCCTGATTCGATAAAATCAGCTCAATATTTCTATCCGCCAGCCGGCTGCTGAGTTTTTTAACTTGAATGGTCACAATTTCAACAATTTGTTCCAGGGTCAGATTTTGAAAAATGATGGTTTCGTCAATCCGGTTTAAAAACTCGGGTTTAAAATGGGCACGCAGGGCTTCGGTCACCCGCTTTTCCATTTCGTCACGCTTGGTGCCGGCCAGCTCCTGAATCCATTGGCTGCCGATATTCGAGGTCATGATAACAAGGGTGTTTGTAAAATCCACCGTACGGCCCTGGCCGTCGGTCATGCGTCCATCATCCAGAATTTGCAGCAGGACATTGAAGACCTCCGGATGGGCCTTTTCAATTTCATCAAAGAGCACCACCGAATAAGGGCGTCTGCGCACGGCCTCTGTGAGGTATCCGCCTTCCTCGTATCCGACATAACCCGGCGGTGCCCCGATGAGGCGGGCCACTGCATGTTTTTCCATAAACTCGGACATGTCGATTCGCACCATGGCCTGTTCACTATCGAAAATAAGTGCTGCCAGTGCTTTGGCAAGTTCGGTTTTGCCGACGCCGGTCGGTCCCATGAAAATAAAGGATCCTATCGGGCGGTCGGGATCCTGCAGGCCGGAGCGTGCGCGTCGCACGGCGTTGGAGACAGCTGCCACCGCCTCATTTTGACCGATCACCCGCTGATGGAGCCGATCTTCCAGGCGAACCAGTTTTTCCTTTTCACCTTCCAGCATTTTATTCACCGGAATCCCTGTCCAGCGGGAGATTACCTCAGCCACATCCTCGTCATCGACCTCTTCTTTGAGCATCTTGCTGCCGGCCTGGAGTTCGGAAAGTTTGCGGTTGGTTTCTTCCAGGCGTTTTTCAAGTTCTGCGGTTTTGCTGTAGCGGATCTCTGCCACCCGGGCCAGGTCTCCTTCCCGTTCCGCCAGCTGGGCTTCCGTGTTCAGCTGTTCCTGTTCTTCTTTGATCGTGCGGATGGTTTGGATCAGGTCTTTTTCATTTTGCCAGTGACCTTTCATTCCCATCAGAACGTCATTCATGCCGGCCAGCTCGGCGTCCAGGTTCTCAAGTCTTTCTTTGGACGCCGGATCGGATTCCTTTTTCAGGGCCTGGCGCTCAATTTCCGCCTGGGTTATTCGGCGTTGAATTTCATCAATTTCCGCCGGCATACTGTCGATTTCGATGCGAAGTTTGGAAGCACATTCGTCTATGAGGTCAATGGCCTTGTCCGGCAGAAAGCGATCCGCAATGTAACGGTCGGAAAGGGTTGCGGCCGCCACAATGGCCGAATCCTTGATCCTGACACCATGATGTACTTCGTACTTTTCCTTCAAACCCCTCAGAATCGATATGGTGTCCTCCACCGAGGGCTCCTTGACCATGACCGGTTGAAACCGTCTTTCCAGGGCCGCATCTTTTTCAATGTATTTGCGATACTCGTTTATGGTTGTGGCCCCCACGCATCGCAGCGTACCCCGGGCCAGGGGGGGTTTGAGCATGTTGGAAGCATCCATGGCTCCTTCGGCAGCGCCGGCGCCCACCACGGTGTGCAACTCGTCGATGAAAAGAATGATTTCCCCTTCGGCACTTTCAACCTCTTTTAAAACCGCCTTGAGACGATCTTCAAACTCGCCCCTGTATTTGGCACCGGCAATCAGCGCGCCCATATCCAGCGCCATCAGGCGTCTGTTTTTCAAGGTTTCGGAAACATCGCCGGCCACAATACGCTGAGCCAGACCTTCGACGATGGCTGTTTTGCCGACCCCCGGCTCTCCGATCAGCACGGGATTATTTTTGGTTCGCCGTGAGAGCACCTGGACAATACGACGCATTTCCTCATCCCGGCCGATCACCGGATCCACCTTGCCCAGGCGGGCCAGGTCCGTCATGTCCCGGCAGAACTTTTCCAGGGCCTGGTATTTTTCTTCCGGATTAGGATCGGTGATGCGCTGGTTGCCTCGAATGTCAAGAAGCACTTTTAATATCGAATCCCGGGCGACGCCGCTGCGGGATAAGATTGCGGCGGCCTGACCGTTTTTTTCATCAGCAATTGCCAGAAAGATGTGCTCGATGCTGACGTATTCGTCTTTCATTTTGGTGGCTTCGGCAAAGGCTGCCTCTAAAACGGCTTTTGACCTGGCCGATAGATAGACGTCACCCATCCCGCCGCCGCTGACGCTGGGTAATTTATTCAGAGCGCCAGCGACCCCGCGGTTGATTTCGCCTGGCGAAACCCCGAGTTTGCGGAGCATGGCGCCGGCAATTCCATCAGTGTCCTTGAGCATTGCCGCCAGCAGATGTTCGGGTTCAAAATGTTGATGGCCCTGCCGGGTTGCCAGGGATTGGGCGTCCTGAATCAGCTCCTGAGATTTTATGGTAAATTTATCAAATCGCATCTTCTCCCCCTGTAAAATGCTGTTTGGTCTGAAATTTGCGTAAAAAATATAAACACATTCTTAACTCTGTCAAACCGTGCTGGATGCTGGGTACTGGATGATTTAAAATTTGCCGTCATTTCTCCTGAGACCACCCATGAAAGGGCTCTGCCAGGCGCAGACTTTCATACAGGGCAATGCCGGCGGCAGTGGAAAGGTTCAGGGAGCGGGTATCCGTTGTGATGGGAATGTAGTAGGTGGCATCGGCGTATTTGTTCAGGATTTCTTCAGGAAGTCCTTTGGTTTCCGATCCGAATATAAGAAACAGCCTGTCCGGCGAGGGCATGGACCAGAAGGGGGCAGCCCCTTTTTTTGAAAACACCGCAATCTCGTCTTCTTTAGGCGCCATTTCCAATTCAAACGCGTTAAAGTCTTGCCAGAGCCTCAGTTTGACCCTATCCCAGTAATCCAGACCGGCCCGCTGCACCTCACGGCTGTCAAGGGAAAAGCCCAGGGGCTTTATAATATGCAGATAGGTACCTGTGGCCAGGCAGGTGCGACCGATATTGCCTGTATTCCAATGTATTTCCGGGGCCACCAGAACGATGTGCCGCTCTATGTGGTGGTTATTGTTATGAAGTGGGTTTTTACTCAACTAAATCACAGCTTTTTACCGCAGTAAGGGCAGTAGTAGAATCCCTTATGTATCGGTTTCGCGCAAAATTTGCATAGAAGTCCGGTTTCCTCCTGATGGGGCGAAAATTCCTGATCGAATTCATTTTTGGTCCGATGGCAGCGTTCGCACAGGACGAAGGGCTCACCTTTTTTGACCCTGACCACCGGAATGAAAAAAATCTGAAAGTAGTGATCGATGCGCTTGTTGTAGGCCTGGTGCAAACCGCAAACAGGACAACGTCTGGCATTCTTGTCCAGAATCTTCGTTTTTGGGGATATGCCGACTATAAAGAACATGGGGTACCGGTATAAATTCAGTTTAGAATTTGAAACCGCTTCCAGTAGATTGACAGCCATCCTGATTTTCGACCGTATCGGGCATTGTAACCCCGAAAACCACGATTTTGCAAATCCCAAATGTATTTTGTTCAAATGATATTTAAATAAAATTTAATATTATTAAATAGTTAACTAGAATGCGCTTGGTTTGCAAATAATTTCTCTAATCCTCAGGTCAAAAAAATTGTTCTGGTGGGCCGGCTTTAAAACCAGCGCGGCATCGGCCCCGCCGCCGGACCCTCCGATGGATATAATATCATTGCCGGTAAGTGTGCCGGCATCCGCCGCCATAACGGCAACTTCCACGGCCACCTTGGTGCCCTGGCCCAATAGACGCAATGTGTCGGCAATCAGCAACACGGGATAAACGCCGGAGTATTTTTGGGCCACCGAGCGTTCCACACCGGATAGCGCGTGACTGGATGCTATGACCCGGATACCTTTGTCCTCGATGTCTTTTCTGACATCATCGGCCATACGGTTTTGAAAGGGTTCCTTAAAGCCGCAATGGTAGGTGACCGCGGTCAGCCGTTTTCCTTTGAATATTTCCATTGCCTTATACGCGGTTTTGCCGGTGGTTGTTGCCACCACGACTTCATCTATCCCCAGTTCTTTAGCCCTTTCAGCGGCAAGTTGCAGGGTCTGATCGGTATTGTCTTTTCCGGGTTTGTCAAAATACATGGCGCCCTCCTTTTTTGATCGTTTTGATTTAGGACTTTTTTGGTTGTGGGAGCGGCTTTCCAGCCGCGAAAAGGTTACATTCCAGCAGCTGAGATCGCGGCTGGAAAGCCGCTCCCACAATCTCTAAATTTCTTAAGTGAGCGGTCTGGGACCTTAAGTTGCCGCCAATGCACCGTGGCGCGATAGAAATTCTGAGACGCAAATTTACTCCTCAAGCAGGTTTTCTACTCTGGCTATAATAGCATCAACATTTTCGGAGGTTGCAGCCGGAAACCAGGATTTTTGGGGGTAAATTATGACATTGGGACCCTTGGCACAAAGTCCCAGACACCCGCACTGAGAAACCCTTACCCGACCCTTCCAGCCCCGGTTGTTAATTTCCTCTTTTAACAGGGCTCTGATTTTCTGACTGTTGCCATCAGCACAGGATTTGCGGACACCGCCGCGATCATTGGTGCATACGAAGATGTGACAATCATAGGGTGATTTTTGCTCGTCTACCATAATGATTTCCTTTCGTTTATAAATGGCTGCATTCTATCGGAATTCAAAATAATGTCAAAGGAGAAATGAATGGGGTACCCACAGAGCCTCTGCCGCTTCTGAGGCTGGATGCATGATGGCACCCTGTAAAGGGCAGAGGGCATAGAGAGGAGAGGTGGGAGCGGCTTCCAGCCGCAAAAAGAAATCGCTCCAAATTCATAATCGCAGATTTTTTGTTTTGAATTTAGAGCATTCGGGTTTCAGCATTGTTTCGTATTTCTTATTTCGAAATTCGGATTTATTAGTACGGCTTTCCCTTCTATAGAAAAATTAAAACAAGCAAATAATCCTGAATAACTCCTAATAACCGACTATCCTGCTTCCACCCGGCAGGGCACAAACCGATGCAGGGGGGTGCCGGCCAGCTGGTCCCGGTGAGTGTTTTTGGTAAGCCGGTTTACATTGGCACCGTAGACCTCTCCTTCATACTCCAGGCCGAAGCCGTGGGGGATCATCACCTGCCCCGGCCTGACTGCTTTGGTGACTTCCAATTCAATTTCCGTGCTGCCGGCCTCGGTGGTAACATTTACCATTTGTCCGTCTTCAAAACCCTGCTTTTCAGCGTCTGTGGGATTCATGGCCAGGGTGCAGGCCCGCCGATCTTTGTTCCAGGACGGATCCCGCATGAGGGTGTTGGCGTTCATATCCATGTGACGCCCGGCAATCAATATCAATGGCCATTCTTTGTTTTCATCCAGTGCGGCTCTTTCCGACACCGCATCGATACTTTGAATCCATTCGGCCATTTCCGGGTAAGCGATGTTCAGGCGTCCATCGTCGGTGCGCAGGGTGTCCAAATTTTTTTCGGGGTCACAGCGGCCGATCCAGATGCCTTCCGGATGGTCGAGCAGGGCCTGAAAAATTTCTTCGCCCAGAATCGGTCCCGGTGTAAAACCTGCCCGGGCGGCATTTTCCTGCGAATGCTTGGGCAATGTATTCAGCAGTCCCCACAGGACGGCCAGGTTGGCCGAACCCATTTCCTGCCCCAGGGTCTTGGCCAGGATAAACGGCATGGTTTTCATGGCGCCTGGCTCGGCCTGAATGAAATTCATCAGCGCCATCCCGAATCCCCGTCGATCCTTTTTGGCTGCTTCGTATAACTCCTGCGGAATATTCGGCAGAAGTCCCAATGCTTCAGCCAGGCGTACCAGGATCTGGCTGACCTCCAACTGCTCCCCTTCGGGTTTAAGAATGGGCCGGCGCATCTGGAAATAAATTTCCGGATAGGTCCATGCAAAAAAGGTCCCGTCCCAGGATTCATAGCCCGATCGGGCCGGCAGGACATAATGCGAATGCCTGGCGGTTTCGGTCATGGCCAGCTCGCAGGTTACCAGCAATTCCAATTTGGAAAAGGCCTTTTCATAAGCGGTGGTATCCGCATAGGAACGCAGCGGATTGGAGCTGCTGCAAAGTAGCGCCCGCAACCGCCCGGGATGATCGTTTAAGATTTCTTCGGGGACGACGTTGGGGGGGAAAAGGCCCATAATGGCCGGAAAATCGGTGGCCACGGTGCGCCAGGTGTGTGGCTCACGTTCATCGGAATGAGACCCGATGGGCATGAGATGTCCCGGGATGACATTTCCGCCGGGCACACCGATGCGCCCGCAGATTGCCAATAGAATAATTCCCAGACACGAGGCAGCCGTGCTGTGGCGATTCATATAAACACCCAGATCCGAATGCATGGAGGATTTGCGGGTGGCTACCAGATGGCAGACATCCCGGACCTGGCCATAATCAAGTTCACAGACCTTTAGCGCCGCCCCGGCGTCAAATCCTTCAAACCAGGGGTGGATGTTGTCGAATCCGCTCACATGCTGTGCGATGTAATCGGTGTTGTGCCAACCTTCCTGCAATATTATTGCAATCATGGCCCGTGTTAACAGGGCATCGGTCCCCGGACGGATAGGTAGATGAATGTCGGCGATTTCGGCGGTTTCGGAAAGTCGGGGATCGATCACCACCAGGACCCTGTCCGGATCTTTGGCAAATTGTGTCAAAAAACGCCGGGCCTGGGGCATCTGGTGGCTCATCATACCGTTCCAGCCCCAGGCAAGGAGAACATCGGAGTCGTGATGGTCGGGTCCGCCGAAAAGATATTGGCGGCCGGTGGCCCGGCCCCAGGCCCAGAAATGTCCGGTGAGTTCCTGTCCTAATGCATTATAATGGTAGTGGGATCCCATGCCCCGCAGCAAGCGGACGCCAAAGGCCGCTTCAAAATGACAGCCCTGGCCGCCGCCTCCCATGTAAGCAAAGGATTTCGGGCCATGGGTTTTGACGATGGCCGAAAGTTTTTCTGCAATTTCGGCAATGGCCTGATCCCAGGAAATTTGTTCGAACTTGTCTCCAACACGTTTTAAGGGATGAGAAAGGCGCTGGGCATGGTGCTGATGGTAAGCAACCTTCAGCCCCTTGCGGCAGGTATAACCCTGGCTGCGCGGGTTGTCTTTATCCGGCCGAACCTTGAGAATTTTGTTGTTTCCCACCTGGACTTCCAGCCCGCAGTTCTGGGCACACAATACACAGGAGGTTTTTTGCCACGGGTCCATTTTGTTCTCCTTTTTCCTATAATAAACCGGATACGCCAAATTTTGTTGGTATACGAATCATTATATCCCTACCATCCGCTAGGTGAATCACCGTTCGAAATTATCATAAATAGTTCTTCGGAAATGATTAAAATACTTAGCATACAAACTAAATATCGGGGATAAATATGAATGTCAATTGAAAAATTTATACCCCAATCAAAATAAAACCACCTGATCCCAGCAAAAAACTTTACGGCTTGAAAATACGGTATTGATTTACAGCAGGAAATGATTTATTAATATTATTTCATATATAGAAAAGAGAAGGGTAGAATTAATTTACCAACCAGAGGAATCGTAAAATGGAAATTACGCAGAAAGAGGAAAACGGGATTGTCTCCATCGCTATTGAAGGAAGACTGGATGCAGATTCTTCTACGGAAGCTGAAAAAGTCGTCAAGGAAGCACTTGGGGGGCAGACGACCCGGCTATTATTCAATTTAGGCGCACTGGAGTATCTAAGCAGTGCCGGTCTCAGGGTGTTATTGAGCGCCGCTAAAGAAATGAGACGACGAGAAGGTAAAATTGTTCTTTGCTCCCTGAACGAATTCGTCAAGGAAATTTTTGAGGTCAGCGGTTTCCAATCTTTGATTCCCATCGCCGACTCCGTTGAATCAGGAATCGAAATTCTTTCATAACACCTAAGCCGGAAAATGCCTAAAGTGAGCTAAAGTGCCTAAAATGGTGGGGTCGCTTCGCTCCGTCTTATTATAAACTCCGGGAGTCCATGGGATGGAAAACAATAGCACAGCTACCGAATCCATATTACTGGTAGACGACAACCCCACAAACCTGCAGGTGCTTTTTCAGACCCTGGATGGGGTCGGCTGCAAACTGCTGATCGCTAAAAACGGCGAAATGGCAATTTCCATTGCCGGCAAGGCGCTGCCGGATCTGATTCTACTGGATATTATGATGCCCGGCATCGACGGCTACGAGGTTTGCCGTCAATTAAAATCCAATGGGGCTACTTCTGATATCCCTGTGATTTTTCTTTCCGCCCTGGGCGACACCGAAGACAAAGTAAAAGGGCTTCAGCTGGGAGCCGTTGACTATATCACCAAACCCTTTCAACCCGACGAAGTGATTGCGCGGGTGAACACCCACCTGACCATACACCGCTTAAAACGTGAAGTGGAGAGCCAGAAAGATCAGCTCGAGCATGAGCTGGAAGTGGTGTCCGCGGTCCAGCGCAAACTCCTGCCGAAACAGCTGCCGGTAATCGACGGATTCAAACTGGCGGTGCACTATGAAACCAGCCGTTACGCCGGCGGGGATTATTATGACATCCTTGAATTAGCCGACAACTGCTGGGGTTTTCTGATCGCCGATGCCGAGGGGCACAGCGCACCCGCGGCAGTCCTGATGGCCATGACCTGTGCCCTTTTCCGCTCCTATCCCGGCTCGGCGGCCGATCCCGCCGAAGTATTGCACTACCTCAACGAACACCTTTGCAAGGTGGCCGATCCCAGCTTCATGACGGCCCTTTATGCCTATTACGATGCCAACGCCCAAACCATGCGAATGGCCCGGGCCGGCCATCCGCTGCCCATGATTTTTCGCCATTCCGATAAAAAGGCTATTGAGCTCCCC
>JAIVWA010000027.1:0-17072 GCA_049190255.1 Gammaproteobacteria bacterium
AAGCCAAATACCTAATAAGTAACAAGGAAGAGGGTCGATTTTATCTCATTAATTTTCACCCTGCGGGCGAGCCGGAGGCTTCCATCTGCTGCGTTATTAAGGGCTCGGCATAGTACACTATGGCCTCGCCCTTAAGTGCCTTGCATATGAAAGCCTCTGACTCGTGCAAAATCCAGGTAAGATCTTAAGGAGGTTTGACGCTTATGACCTGCATTGTCCAGAAATACGGCGGCAGCAGTGTGGCGGATGTGGATAAACTGCGCAATACTGCCGGATTGATTGCCGGCCTCAAGGAACAAAATTTTGATATTGCCGTCGTTGTCTCAGCCATGGGCAAGACCACCGACGAGCTTGTGCGGATGGCACGGGAAATAACGTCCAAACCGCCGCGGCGTGAAATGGACATGCTGCTTTCCACCGGGGAGCGGATTACCATGTCGCTGCTGAGTATGGCTTTGCACGAACGGGGCTTCCGTGCGGTATCGCTGACCGGATCCCAGGCCGGTATCATCACCAACGACCGGCATAATGACGCCCAGGTAATTGAGGTTAGACCGTTTCGCGTGCAGGATGAGATGGCCAAGGGCAAGGTGGTGATCATCGGCGGCTTTCAAGGTGTCAGCTACAAGCGGGACATTACCACCCTGGGACGCGGCGGCTCGGATACCACGGCGGTGGCCCTGGCGGCTGCTCTGGATGCGGAGCGCTGTGAAATTTATTCGGATGTGGACGGCGTCTACTCCGCCGATCCATCCCTGGAGTCCCAGGCCCGGCATCTGCCGGAGCTGTCATATCCGGTCATGCAGGAAATGAGTACGGCCGGGGCCAAGGTGCTGCATTCACATGCCGTGCAGTTTGCCAAAGAAAAAAACATCGCCATTTACGCCCGCAGTGCCTTTGAACCGGGCAGGGAAACCGTTATCCGTCGAATTGCCCCCGGCACCATCATCGGGGTGCAGGCTGTTGTCAGCGAAAAGCAGGTTGAGCGAATCCGGTTGCATGGCCAAGATGCCCATACCCTTTTTAGGCAGGCCGCTGAATTTCTGGAAGGCGAGCAGGTGCCGATCAAGGAAGTCAATGTGACCGGGATCACCGCCGCCGGCAAACATTCAAAGGCATCCTTTGTGGTGTCCACCCAAAACATCTATGGTTGGGAACAGATCAAAGCCGCCCTGAAGCATAAAATTGGCGACCGGATGGATATTGACACTGATCTGGCGGCCCTGTCGTTGATCGGCGAGGGATTGAACCGCAACAATCTGACCCTTCTGGAAACCCTTGATCTGCTGGCGCAAAATAAGATACCCGTATCCGGCATCACCACCACTTCCTTTCGTATTTCCCTTCTCGTGCCGAGCCAACTAGTTGAAAAGAGTGTTCAGCTCTGCCACACCCGCTGGGTGGCGGACAATAGTATCTGAGGCGGTGATCTTTATATGTCCTCAGATTTTTTGACCATTCCCAGGTAGATGGCGGTAATAGCCATGATGACCCCTATCCAGTTGACCGGCGAGGTCTCCCGTTGAAATAACAGGACGTCCCAGACAAATGCCAGGCTGGGTTGAAGCAGGAGGATCAACCCGGCAAATGAGGCCCGGGTACGAGGAAGGGCATTGGATATGAGAATCCAGCCGATTCCCTGACTCATCAGACCGAGCAACAGCAGGGCCGCCCAGCTCTGGGTGTCGGGGATGATAAATGAATCCCCGCTGTAAACTGCCTCGATCCCCAGGAAAAAGGCGGTCGCAAATGATACCAGCATCATGCCGTAAAAGGTAATGGTCTCGGTTTGACCGGATTGGAGTTTGCGGAGGGTCAGAAGATAGGCCGTATAGGCAACTGCTGTCGCCAGGCCGAGATAAACACCGGTTTTATATTGACTCCCCAGTTGGTTCCATTGAATCCCGACGACCAGAAAAAGGCCCAGGATTGCCGTGAGGATGGCAAAGAAAAATTTGGCACTGACCTTCTCACCCAGGAACAACACGCCCAGGCCCGCCAGTAAGAACACCTGAAAGTTACCCAGGATAGTGGCCAATCCGGGACCGATATAGTGAATGCTTTTGTGCCAGAAAAAGAGGTCAAGGGATAGGAAGATTCCACATAGAAAACCGAGCAGTAAACGATACCATCCCTTCCAGGTGATTTCCTTTTTCCAGTAAGCGGCCGTCAAAAGAAACATGCCCCCGAATAAAACCCGATAAAAAGCGGATACGGTCGGTGGAACATGGGAAACTTTCACCCAGACCCCGGAGAAGCTGATCATGACGGCTCCGGCGATCAGGTGCAAGATAGCGGTATTTTTTTGCAGGGTTTTAAGGTTGTACGATAGCTGCGTTATGAGAGGATTTAAGATATTCAAAAGATGTCGAACCGGGCAACAGATCCGCCGGCTATTAATTTAAAAAAAGGTTTAGAATCAAAACGGAGCTATCTAATAAAACTTCTGTAGAGTTTTAGCAACACTAATAAGGCCGGGGCCAAATGAAAAAACAGATCAAAAATATCGACCGGCTTGTTCAAGGTGCCGTTTAGAAGCATATTCAATTTTTCCAGGGCATGCGGCATCGGGTGAAAGGGCGCCAGAAACATCAGGATAGCCAGCGGAATGATAACCCTGTAAGATATCTTATCGAGAACTGTCCACATACCTGCCTTTTTCGATAGCCATGTAAACTTCCGGTTGCATATTTGGGGTGAAATTAGCGACGCCTCCTGGATTATTCATCCAGCAGGGGTGCTGATTTCACGGTTGTATCTTTTTTTGACGGAGTGTTGTCGTATGCATCGGACGGTATGCTATCCAACTGCTCCTGGTTTAAACTGGCCGCCAGCGGCGCATAGTAAAAGGCCAGCTTGAACTCGCGGGTTGATTCTTTCATTTTTAATTTTATTTTCACATCGGCGTCTTTCCAGCGATGAACGGTCTGTCTGGTTTCAGGATAGTAGGTGGTTTTAGGCTTTCCATGTTTGATTGTAAACTGCCGCTCAAGCTGGGAAAATTGATCCGGAGAGCGCAGTTTAATAAATACGGCAAAAAACTGATCCCTGTAAAAGCCGTAAAAAACGCCCGGTACCGGCTGATTGGCCGTCTGGTAGACCATGTTTGAATTGCCGTAATAAGCAGCCTGATTGGCTTCATGGACCTTGGTAAGCTCATCGTATTCCGAAATGGAACTGCCCCATTTCATTCCATGGATTCCCTGCTGGAGATCACTCGCAGTTGCAGGTGTGCCAAACAATAAAACAAGCACCAGGCCAATAGAAATCCTGTAATAATTCATAACCAAAAGCTCCCGTTGGTGACGGTTAGAATTTTCCGAGAAATCGGTCTTTAAACAAACCGGTTGTCAGGGAATAATATGATGTGGTACCCCAATCATTCTTTTTAAAAAAATGGTCACAAAAAAATAGATGTCAATTGCTAAGAGATTTTGTTTTGGGATCCGCCATGCTAAGAGCTCCTTTGGGGCTGTTTCGTGATTATCGATCGGTGTGATAGTAGAATAGATCGGCGGCCTGCTGATTGTTGCCTTTTATGATTTTCCAGACCAAAGCGGGGTGTTTAAACAGATACCAGTCGCCGAAGGTATCGAATTTTCGGCAGGAGGTGATGATGTGTGCTCTGGTGATCGTTTTAAACCGTTTGTCTTCTTTCTTACCGTATGCCTTCAGGCGTTTTGCAAAATCAAGGTCTTCCGCGCTTACCAGGGTTTCATTAAAGCCGCCAATGGTTTCAAAATCACTTCGGTTACACCAGAACAAACCGGCGGAAACCCGGTGAATCAAGAGAAAAGGCACTACCGTCAGCAACGACATGAAAATACCCACCGAAAGCCTTTCAGGACGGATCATGACGCCGCCGCCGATGAATTTACCGGTTGTAAGGTACCGGGTTATTTCCACGAACATATTGCTGCTCATCCGGCTGTCGGCATCAATGGTGACAATGATATTCCCGGTTGCAACGCTGGCGGCCGCATTCCTGATTCGGGCCAGATTTTTGCTGTTCTCTTTAACGATAAGGGCTTGATGACTTCGGGCGATGTCTTCGGTTTTGTCGGTACAGCGATTCAGCGCTACGACGACCTCCACCTGTTCAGGGAAGCGATCCGCAGCGGATTGAACCGATTGCAGACATTTACCGATAAACGCCTCTTCGTTGTGGGCCGGGATAATAACTGAATATTTCATAATGCCCTAGAATTGGTTTTTGATTTTATCAGGGATAATTTTTTAGAAAACAGAGAAGAGATTCCGTTTCACGGCCAACCTAAAACCCAGAACCCAGAACGCTGAACCTTGAACCATCAACCTTACAACATGCCCCTTTCACACCTTCGGATCTTCTAATGAAAACTGCAGTTTGGCCGAACCGATCTCGATGATGGAAAGGTCGTCGATGATGGTAGGCTCCTTTACGGTGTCGCCATTGAGCTTAGGCTTGGCCAGACCGGTGATATGGGTCATATAAAATCCCTCGGGTTTTTGGGTGATGGTGACCGCGGTTTGCCCGACCAGAAAGCCCTTGACGACCACGTCCGAGGAGGGATGTTTGCCGATGGTTGAAATTTTTCGCTTGAGTTTAACACTGCCGAACCCGCCGGCTAAGTAGGTTATGACCCCGGCGGGTTGATCGTCATTCTTTTCTGGAAAGGCCTGGGGTGTTTTCGGCAGACTTTCTCTGTCCATATTTTGATTCTGTTCCCTATCCCAGAACCTCACAACGTTGATACTTCTGGTGGGATTACTCTTGATCATCATATTGCGATGGCGCGAGGTATCCATGATGACGGTTTTATCCAGGTCCTCCAAATCGTCATCGAAAATCTGCTGGGTGCCGTACTGGTTAAAAATGAGTTGATGATTTCCAACGCTGATAACGTCTCCATGTTTAAGCCAGTGGGATATAACGAGACGCTCGTTGACAAAAGTACCGTTTTTGCTTTGCAGGTCAAGCAGCACAAACCGGTCGCCCACCGGGTCTATTTTGGCATGATGCCCGGATACCGACGGATCCTGGATGATAACGTCATTCATTTTCCGCCGTCCAATCGTCAGGGAGAAGCCATCTTGAAGTTGGTACTCTCCCCGCAATTGATTATTCATTTTAAGCGTTAAGATTGGCATTTTCCAGCGCTCTCCGAAATTTATGTTCCACTCCTACCGAACAGTCCGAAACAACGTGCTGAATGATCTCCTGCTAAGTATATAATAGAAACCGATTTTCGTCAAGAATTCAGCATATTATGGCAGGCGATAGTGTTTTGTCCCATAAATATAATAAAACCAATCCGAGTTTTTTAAATTACATAAAGGACACAACACTATTCATCGGAATGAAGCTGGGGAAACATCTTCACCTCGCTGAAGTATTCCACAATGAGGATCGCGATAATGATGACGGCCGCAACGACTAAGATAAAACCGGTAGCATCTCCGCCGGCCGGAAGATCAGCCATTTTCCCGGAAATCAGCTCTAATTCATCATCAGACAGGCTGTCTATGCGGGTTTTGGCTTCGTGGGGGGTAATGCCCCGGGCCACAAGCAATTTTTGGATATCTTCACGGGAAATCAGGTCATGGAGATAGTCGCGGGTGATTTGATTGCGATCCGTCGCCAGCATCGTCTCTGTTCCGATCATGGCCGCCGAAACAGATTGGTAATAAGCAGGAACCAGCAGAAATATAATGGCCAGAAAAATACTGGTCGGTTTGAGCGTTTTCGCCATAAAATTCATATACGATTCCTTTCGTTTTGCCCGATGGCAGTAGAATCTTGAAGTGGTTTCTAAAAAGGTCCTAACCAATTTCGTATCACGATTAATTCTATCGCGTCAATAATATAGCTTCACGTTATTGCACCCGGTGTACCGCTAATGTCCCGGCGCCTGATCCCTGTTGCCGCTCCGGGGCTTCCGGCGTTATTTATGTTCTCGACGTTGAAATTAAGGTTTGTGAAATTATCTTCGACTGAAGACGGGATGCGGTTTAGCCGGATTTATAAATTTCGCTGACAACATCCATAAACCAGGGGGGTCTTTGGAATACAACGTGTAAAAGAACCACTGCGAGAATTGGGATGGGGATCACCATGTCAATGATGCCCAATATAATAAGGAAAATAAGGGTTTTTGTTTTGATGCTCATATAATTGAATTTCCTTTTAGGATCGGTTTACAGTTAATTGAGTTTCAAAATTCTGCGAGCTTCCTCAGGTGTTGCTATTTCCCGGCCATACTCCTGCGCAATTCTCACCATCCGTTCCGCGAACTCGGCATTGGTCCTGGCCGGAACCCCTCTGGAATAGTAAATAATCGAAACGCTAAATTTCCCCCAGAATATCGCCAAGCATTTCGTAGCGATCGAAGGGCGGCATCAGGCACGCACCGGCAAAGCGCTGGCGGGCCAGGTTGAGCACCTGCCGGGCGTTGGCAATGCCTTCAGCGACGGGATCTTCGGCCTGGCTCATCCGTTCACGCACCTGCTTGGGCACGTTGATTCCGGCGACTTTCCGGTGCAGGAATTCGGCATGACGGGGTGAGCGCAAAGGCAGGATGCCCAGGATAATCGGAATGTCAATATGCCCGGTGGCCGCAACCAGTTCGTCTGTGCCGGCTTCATCATAATACGGCTGGGTGACGACAAACTGGGCGCCGGCATCTATCTTGCGCTCCAGCCGCCGGACGGGCTTTTCCAGTCCACGGGATTCCGGACCCGGGTCGAGGACGACGCCGGTATAAAGCCCGGTGTTGCGAGCCATGCCGATCAGCCCGAAAACATCCGCATCACGTACGTCCGTGGTGGTTGCCTGATCCCCCAGGGCAACAAAGTCTCCCGTAGTTACCAGCACCGTTTCGATGCCAAGTGCCAGCGCCCCCCACAGCATTCCCTGCAGGCTCAGGCGATTGTGATCGCGGGTGGTACAGTGAAGAATGGCCGGACGGTCTGTCTTTTGCTGCAGGAGGGCACACAGCGCCATGGCGCTCATCCGCGGTTTGGCCACGGGATTGGTGGCCACGCTGAAGCCGTCAATGGGCAGTTCCTGCAATGACTGCAGGGCGGTCAAAAGGGGTTCGGTTTGATGACCGGCCGGAGGTACGACCTCAACCGTGGTCAAAAATCGATCTGTATGACCGGGACGAATCACATCCATCTACTTTACACTCCTGGTGGGTTGAATTTACACGCAAGAGTTATTTATACACATTGCCGAAGAATGGTCAATACTGAGACGGGATGAACGGATGATATTATTATGTGGGGTTCTGGTTTGAAAACTGCAGTCTCACCGAACCGATTTCAATGATATCGAGGTCTTGCAGCAGGGTTGATTCGGTGACAGGTTTCTCATTGACTTTTGGTTTGGCAAGCCCGCTGATGTAGCTCAGGTAACAGCCGTCGGGCTCTTTTTTAATGGTGGCGGTCGTTGGATCGACCAGCATCCCTTTGACGACGATGTCGGAACTGGGGTCCTTGCCGATGGTAGTGATTTTGCGGATAAGTTTGATCTGGCCGCTGCCGCCGGCCAGATATGTCAGGATTCCGGAAGCTTCCTGTGTTTGGCTTTGGGGCTCGGCGGCCTGGGGTTCGATGCCTCTGACAGATCCGCGACTATGAGTCTTGTCCCAGAATTTCACCGCGCTGATGCTTCTATTGGGTCTACTCCTGGCCATCATCTGGCGGTGATCGGTCGAATTCATCACCTGGGTCTCGTCAAAGTCATCCCTTTTTTTGGTGCGCCGCAGTTCGTCTTCGGAAAAATCTAAGACCAATGAATGCCCCCCGATGGTGACAATATCCTCATCCTTCAGCCAGTGTGAATCAACCAGCTGCTCATTGACGAAAGAACCGTTTTTGCTTTTCAGGTCAATCAGCACAAACCGATCTCCCAACGCGTCTATCTTAGCGTGATGCCCGGATACAGAGGGCTCATCGATCACCACATCGTTGTCCTCCCGCCGACCGATGGTTAAAGACATACCTTTTTTAAGTTGATATTTCCCGACCGATTTATTTTTAAAATTTAAGGTTATCTCTGGCATCGTATTACTTTTTTCACTATCTAATGTCCTGGATTGTACAGTCTGATAATCCGGGCCCGTGAGCTCGCGCCCCGAAACCGGGGAAAATAGGCGACAGCTGAATCAAGTAATTAATTGTACCATAATAAACAAAAATCCTCACGCGGATTATTGGCACCTTGATAACGCTAATAAAATAATACACTACCTGTCTGATTTTGTATAAGGCATTTAGATGCGTTTTCTGGTTGGCAACCTATAACTCTCTATGATGATTACATAATTTCGCAGGTATAATAATTTGCACGTTTGTTGCATTGATTTAGCTAAATTAGAAGCTGTTGTTTCAAACCTTCAATTTCTCTATCCCCTAGCTAATATAGTCCCATGGGTTTTATAAATAATACCGGCTCCAGGTAGATATCGGTGTCGGGTTCCATTTTAATCTGAAAATTGATTCGGTTCGACTCACCGGACTGGTCATTGGTCGTATATAATCTGACAATAGCGTAAGTTTAAGAAAGAGAGGTTTACCATGAATAGGATCCTGGCATTGTTTTTATTTTTTTCTTTTTGTTGTTTGGTGTTTTTTTCCCCGACGTATGTAATGGCAGCGCCCACGTCGAAGATGGTCAAAGAGGTTGTGGATTACTTTTACGACGGGCAAACCGAAGGACCAATTCTGACGGACGCTAAAATATGTAAGTCGGTTAAATCCCTGAGTTGTGAAAAGCCGGCGGACCCGAAGGCATTCACCTTAGGAGAACCTATCAAGATATGGATGCAGTTTTTTGTTCCTAAAGGGGCCGCCTATGACGACATTATTGTGGAGTATAAACATGAAGGGGTACCTCGAAATTTAGCATCTTACAAAGTAGAGGGGTCGATTCGCTATCGACTGGTGGATAGTTATAAACTGAATAAGCTCGGAAAATGGACCATAACAATCAAGAAAGGTTTGACAGTTCTAAAGACCTTTGACGTTAATGTAATCGATAAATAGTAACCGTTCACAGGTTCAGGGTTCAACGTTCAGGGTTAAGGACAAAGAAGGCATTAATGACCCGAAGTTCTCGTTAAAAATGCTCATTTCCCAATAATTGCCAATTTGGCTCCAAATTTTGGATTAGACCTGATGAAACTGACGCTTTTTTTGGTAAATACTCATCCCCTATGCAGTCCAGGGACGAGAATGGAACCTTGAACCCCTGAACCTTATAAAAAAAGAGTTCTTGTAAAACTTTAAAGGCAGGGTGAATGAACCCTGCCTTTAATATTTATAAGAGACTTACGCGGGTAAGGTTGCCATAGATCGAAGCAATGATTAAGATAATTTCTGGCGGAAAACGATCGCCGGTGAGATGAGAGACGGACAGGTTGCGCGACCTGCTGTTTATTGCTGCAGGTGCCGTGTCACCTGTTCCTTAACCCTGAAATCTAAAGATCTGGCGCCCATTTCGCAATTGGGGAGGCAAGGAAGGTTAACGATGATCATCAGACAACTTGAAGTTGGATATTTAGACAATTTCTGCTACATCATCGGCTGTGAAATCACTCGCCAGGCCCTGGCGATCGATCCCGGCCCGGATGTCGACCGGATTGTTTCCGTGGCAGAGAAAGAAGGCCTTGAAATCGTAACCATCGTCAACACCCACGGCCACGGCGACCACACGGCCGGCAATGCCAAGTTAAAAGCCCGGACCGGAGCCCAAATCATTATCCATGAGCTCGACGGCGACGGGTATCCTGATGCGGATGTCAGGCTGACAGATGAAAAATCCCTGCAGCTGGGTGAGATAACCTTTGATGTAATCCATACCCCCGGCCATACCCCCGGCGGCATCTGCCTGCATGCCCAGGGCAACCTCTTTACCGGCGACACCCTCTTTGTCGGCGACAGCGGACGCACCGATCTGGCCGGCGGCGACCGTCCCATCCTGGGTAAATCCATCCGCCGGCTGATGAAGCTGCCGGACCATACCGTTGTCTGGCCGGGCCATGACTATGGCCCCACACCCTCGTCGACCATCGGCTGGGAAAAGCGCAACAATGTCAATGCGAAAGAATACGGCTACTACGTGGATGACTGATTGCCCCGCAAGAAGATATACATCCGGATCACGTCTTAATATGCGAGTAATGCCGGTGTTTCCATTGACGAGCAACTCGAACGGTTTGCTGGTGGTTGGGGGACAATGAAGTACTCGCAATCGAACCCGATGAAGAATTTCAACACACCGGTTCCATCATTCCATGTCAAATTCTTTGAAGTCAAACCAGTAGCCGGTTTTGCTCAGGTAATCCAGCTCGAATTGAACCGCCTTGATGTGATTATTTTCAATTTCCAAAAACCGCTCAAACAGCGCCCGGCCTTCGGCCGGCAGCTCATTCACCATCTTTTGATAAAAATCACTGGTTTCGATCTCCATTTTTAACGCTTTGCTTAGCATTTGCTGTTTGATGCCCAGAAAATCCTTTGCCGCCAGCGATTTGACCTTGTCGGCCTCCCGATTAATGCTTTCCTGATCAGGAACGGCGGATGTAAGTTTCTCAGGTTCGATGGCTCCGGTCTTTTGAAATTGCTCGAGTTTGTGTTGCAGGTAGTCAATATGATGCTGTTCATCATTGCCTAAAGTTTCAAAGATCCGTTTGCCGACCTCGTCATTGACTGCTGCTGTGGCTTCCAGATAAATGTCACGAATCCTGATTTCATACTCAATAGCCGTTTTGATCGCTTCTTCGAGTGTCATAATATCCTCTTTATTTTTCTTCCATTTTTTACTTACGGTAAGTTTTCTTTAACTTCCTTTCTTATTTGGCGCTTCAGAATTTTGCCGGCCGGACTTTTCGGCAGCTCACTGACAGCCCTGAACTCCTTGGGGACCTTAAAGGCTGAAATACGGGATTTTAAAAAAGCCTTCAGCGCCTCCGGGTCGATCTTTTCACCCGGCCGGGCAACGATGAAAGCCGTTATTTTTTCGCCCCACTCAGGGTCGGGCAGCCCGATAACCGCACATTCTTCAACTTCCGGCCTGGCATACAGGACGTCTTCGACTTCTTTGGGATAAACGTTTTCCCCTCCCGTGATGATCATGTCCTTGAGCCGGTCCACAATATATAAATAGCCGTCCGGATCGAACCGGCCGATATCTCCCGAACGAAACCAGCCATCCTCCCAGAAGGCGGCCTGGGTTCCTTCCGGATTGTTCAAATAACCCGGCATGATATTCCGGCCCCGGACGCAGATTTCCCCCTCCAGGCCTTGCTCAAGTATATGACCTTCCTGATCTCTGATTTGAATTTCCACCCCGGGCGCGGCTGTCCCTACCGAACCGATAACATGGCGATAGTAATGATTATAGGTCACCACCGGTGCGGCCTCGGTCATTCCATAGCCTTCATAAATTGCCAGTCCGGTCTGCTCTTTCCACTGGCGGACGGTATCTGCGGCCATACTGGCCGCTGCTGAAAAGCAATAGCGCACGTTTGCCAGTCTTTCCTTTAGACGATCGAGGCCAAGGAACCTGGTATAAATTGTCGGTACCGCGAAGAGCTTGGTCACTCGGTCGCCTGCCAGCAGCCACAGGATTTTGTCCATGTCAAAAGCCGGCAGCATCTCGAGGCAGCCGCCGCTCAAAATTGTGGCATTCATAATATGCATCTGGCCGAAGACGTGATTGAATGGCAGAAAGCACAAGGCCCGGTCCTCGTGTGTGGAGCGCTCATTAAAGACCACGTTGTGGATGGACGTATTGATGTTTTCATGACTGAGCCTGACGCCTTTGGGCGTACCCGTGGTTCCGCCGGTGTAAAGAATGGCCGCGATATCGCCCCGGTCTCTATCCAGTGCTCTGAATGACGCGGACCCGAGTTCGACCAGCCGCTTCATATCCAGGTCGCCGCCGGGGCAGATGATCTTTTCCAGACCGCCGGAGGCCCTGTATCCCTCCAGGCTGTCCAGTTTCTCGGCTGAGGTGAAAATCATTCTGGGCCGGCAATGGTTGAGCAAGAGCACAAGCTCGTCTTTACTCAGCTGGCTGGACAGGGTTACCGGAACGGCACCCGCCTTGAGCACACCGAAATAGAAGGCGATCCAATCTCCGGAATTGGGGGCGTAAAGTCCGATGTGGTCACCGGGCTGAATCTCAAGGCCGATGAGGGCTGTGGCCACCCGGTTCGCCTTCCGGTTTAGACGGGCATAGCCGGTCACAGAATCCCCTTCGCTGATAACCGGTCGGTCAGGAAAGAAGAACGCCGACCATTCCAGATTCGTTGCAATATTCAATGTCCGATCTCCCTTTTTAATTCAATTATGCGCTTATCCGGTAAGCCCAAGTTACTAAAAAAGACACCTGTGGGAGCGGCTTTCAGCCGCGAATTAAAACGATCGCGGCTGAAAGCCGCTCCCACAAAATCCAATACACTTGTTCTTTCCAGATAACCGGGTTCAATTATATTGCTGTTGGCAGCTAATTGCTTAAGGTTCGCGCAAAAATGAGTCCGCAAAATTTTTTAGCATAACAACCCGCCTTTGGTCAATAACTCTGAATTTGTTTGTAAAAAACGCTCTTGGATGCCACCGCTAAATCTGCTATAGGGGTTGTCAAAAAACGATCCGTTTCTCGAAGGTTTTTTTCTACAACCCCTTATACCAACCTTCGGTGTTTCGGAGCTTATTTTTAAAAAGCGGTATAAAAGAGCGTGCATGGAAAAATCGATGCTCAGACTCCTCGGAGGATTCGCTGTTTTTGCTTCTGCTTTCTGTTTCTACTTCTCGACGGTCATTATACGGTGGTCCCAGGCCGAGGTGGCGATTGAACCCTCATATTTCGTTTTTGCCAGGTTCCTGCTGGGGTTTCTGGTCGTCTGCGCCATCATGGCCTACCGTCGCCAACCGCCGCGTCCCCGCAGCTATCACCTGCTGCTGGGAAGGACCCTGTTTAACTGTGTGGCGGTCTATTGTTTCTATATGGCCGTAAAATTTACCTCGGTTGCCGAAGCCAATATCCTGAACATGACCTATCCGGTCTTCGTGGCGCTGATCTCATGGGCCTTGCTCCGCCAGCAGCGCGATCCGGTTGCCCTGGCTATGGTAGCGTTGGCTTTGGCCGGCATATGGCTGATCCTGTCTCCCGCTAAGATCGACTTTAAGCCCGCCAACCTCTGGGGGCTGGCTTCAGGCCTCTCAGCCTCCTGTGCAATGACGTATTTAAATGTCAGCCGGCGTTATCACGACACCAATACAGTTCTTTTTTTCATGTTCGGTGTGGGTGCGCTGCTGATATTTGCCGTCTTCCATGGGGACTTTTTCCGACCGGATTCACAGGAATTTTATTACCTGGGATTGTGCTCTGCCACCGGTGTTGCCGGGCAGTTTCTGCTGACCATTGGTTTTCGCTATGTCACCGCCGTGGATGGAAGCATCATTTCCTCGATGCGAATTTTGCTGGCCGCGCTGCTCGGCCCTTTTGTGGTTGGCGAACTTCCCTTAGACGCAACCGGATGGGTGGGAGCGATGCTCCTGTTCGGCGCCAATGCCATTCTGGCAGTCCGTCGCGGTTTGCAGGAATAGAGTCGAAAGAGCCATATCTTTAGGATTGCGGCAAGGTATTGTCAAATTGATTTTCAAATAATTCCTCTATAAAATTGTCAATTATTTGACATTATTAGAGATTTCCTGAAAATAGGATGCATAATTAGATATAATTATGCATAATTTAAGACCCTGATATAATTGACTATTTTATTGCATGTCATTTTATGGCATGGTTTTTGAATGATTTTAATATGTTAGATATTTTCATTAAAATTCTTATATTCGCTAACCGGACTATTTAAATTCAAAAGGATAAATCAAATGCAATTATCAAAATTTAAAAACAACATTGCAGGGCCGACCATAGGGAGATTTGAAACAGACTCCGGCTGTCCATCTATACTAGGTAAGACAATTTTGCTGATCGACGATGAGCCCATAGTTACTGACATTTGCGAGATGATGCTCAAAGCTTTAGGGCATAAGGTCCTGAAGGCCCACAGCGGATCAGAAGGTATAAAAATTTATGAGGCCAATAGAGACCGGATTGATCTTATCATTTCCGATTTTAATATGCC
Source organism: Gammaproteobacteria bacterium (assembly GCA_049190255.1). Classification (GTDB taxonomy): domain Bacteria; phylum Desulfobacterota; class Desulfobacteria; order Desulfobacterales; family JAFDCJ01; genus JAFDCJ01. The sequence goes on from JAIVWA010000027.1 coordinate 14,139, forward strand.
CGGGATGAATGGGCAGGAAGTAGTCAATAAATTACGGATATTAGATCATGGTGTTCAGGTATTACTCCAAAGTGGCGGTCTGAGCGTTACACACGAAGAAGAAGCTATGGTCAGAGGATTTAACGGATTTCTCCAAAAACCATATGGTCTGGATACCCTGTCTGATAAAATAGCTGAAATCTTAAACTGAATAATGCAGAGCTGTTTTTTGATGAGCGATCAAACGACCACCTGATTACCGATCACGATTTAGTATTGATAATTTTTGGCAATAGCCCGTCAAGCTTTGATCCGGGGCTTTCTCAGCTTCCTTATTCCTGCGTACAGAACCAAAAATCCTCCTAATACCAAAGAAATCCGACCCAGATAATCTCCATGTCGCGCGAAAAAAGTTTGCCCCCGGCGAAGATGAATCTTGCCTTTGAGAGTCGCCTTTTCCCACCAGGGCGTCTTGGCGATAACCATGCCTTTGGCATTAATAAGAGCAGAAATTCCTGTATTGGCAACTCGAACAAAATCTCGCCGGTTTTCGATGGCCCGGACCGGGCTGAAGTTGAAGTGGTGTCGATAGCCCGGCGAATTCTTCCACCATCCGTCGTTGGTGATCATGCAGATAAAGCCCTTTTCTTTGGGCAGGTTTCGGGAGCAGTAGGGGCCGAATATGGATTCATAGCAGACAATCGGCAGTATGCTGATCGAAGCCTCAGGCAATACAAAAGCAGTGCTCGCCTGACGAAGACTGTAGGTGCCGGTGTACCCGCCAAGCTCCAGAGAGTATTTCCCCAAAAATCCCAGATACTGTACAAAGGGCATGCGTTCGAATAGGGGTACTAACTTGGTTTTGTGATAGAACTGGGGTGCCGATGCAGAACCTGACGGTAGAAAAAGCGCTGTATTAAAAGCCTCGTAGTAAAAGTTTTCTTCGCGATTGAAACGACTGCCCGGGGGAATGTCTTCATTGCTGAGTTTCTGGTAGCTGTGTACGCCCAGGAGAATGTTTAGCTTGGGATATTTTTTCCGGAATTCCAACAAATTGCGATAGTAAATCGATGCGGTAGGATCTTGCTCGTCAATCTGCTCTACAATGAGAGTTTCGGGGCCAAACAGGTATTGGGTTTCGTCATCAACAACAGCATCAGCTGTCCTGAAAAATTCCTCCAGGTGTCGGGCATAATGTTCCGGGTCAAATTTTTCCGTATAGGGGTCCAGGTTGGGCTGAATCAGAGCTATATTTACTGTTTCGCCTTCCTCTTCAAAGTTTTGGAAAATAAGATTGGATCCAAAAATGGGGATAAGAATGAGAATCAGTGACAGGGCTGCAACCGGAGCAATAGAACCGGGACCTTTTTCCCGATAAGTATCGAACACCTTCAAGGCTGCAAAGTTGCTCAGTATGATCCACAGCGTCCCACCACGAACACCGGTAAACTCGTACCATTGGATGAGTCTTGGTGCAGTGGCCAGTGCGTTGCCCAGATTGAGCCAGGGCCAGGCCAGGTCCCAGTACAGATGAAAATGCTCGTACCCCATCCAAATGAGCAGAAAAGGGAACAGCAGGGGAATTTTCAGAATTGTCCGGATACGGCTTGCCAGCCAGAAAACGAGGGCCTGCAGCAGTGAATTTGCGAGAATGATGAGGATGGCTCCCACGAATTGGACCTGGATAATCCACCAGGTTCCCAGGATATTCCACAGCAGGAAACTGACAAAGGCGTAGTTGAATATGGCGTAAGGGTTTGCGTGATGTCGGGCTTCCTCTTCCAGTAGCAATAGGGGCAGCCAGGCAATAAAAACCACAAAGAACAAAGCTGAAACAGACCAGGGCAGCCCCAATAGCAGGCCACCGGTCAGAGCTAAGAAAATGTTTTTTCGGATGTTCATAGCAATTTTGAAGTGGGTTCTCGTGCTGTGCCTTTATGTAGTTTACAAAACTCGAATTGGTTTTTTTGATCTTCCTTTTCCAAGGAATAGCCAATGACTAATGCGGTAAAATTATTTAGACAATGAATGGATGCGTTTATATTTTCTTATTCTTAGACAGGATCTACAGGATTTATTGGATTGTGTTTCATCAATTTCTTCCGGAAATTGATGAAGACAAAAAAAATATCCTGATAATCCGGTTAATCCTGTCTGATTTAAAATAATATAATAGAATCCATTCCAATTTTTTATTATATTTATGGACACAACACTACGTGTCGTACTGCTCAGCAAGCCTCATCAAACCTTCCCGTATCGGTTTTTCAATAGCATTTTTTAAAATAGAGCCGAGTAATAGAAAGGGCAGTTTCGGTTCAAAATCAATCGTATAATTAAGCCTGGTTTTGCCCTGCTCATCGGTAAATTCCATTCGGCCTTTGTGATTTTTGATGGGGCTGCCTTTACTGATCACATACTCCATCAGCTGGTTTGACTCGAATGCGACCACGGTTTCTTCAAAAGCAGGGACCGGAAAAGCGCTAATCCGCCTGACGGAGCCGACGCCGTTTTTGTTTTCGCCCTGACTGTCAACCACCCGTTTGATGTTGGCATTTATCACCTGCCCGAACGTCTCATGATCCGTTAGGATGTTGAAAATCGTGTCAACAGGTGCATTAAATAATTGCGTTATTTGTATTTGTTGTTGGCCCATTTGAACCCCCTTCCATTTGATACAGTCTCCTCAGTTCTCCTGACTGTAAAGATTTTGAAGCTTGAGGTTGAAAAAATCGAATTTTTACGCAACACTGCAAAATCAAATCCATCATAATACAGGGACTGCAATGCGAAAACATAATGGGAAACAGTTATACGGGATTCAGAAAATTCTTACAACATTGAAAATGGGTATGAATAATGAGGAAAGGCTTCCTGAGTTTTATAAAAGGATGGGGTTTCCGGTTTCTAAAAACTGAAGAAGACAAGGGGGTCGCGAATTCATTCTTGCAATAG
>JAIVWA010000028.1:0-16970 GCA_049190255.1 Gammaproteobacteria bacterium
ACACGCTGGCAAAATTGACCCCGGCACCCGGGCCGAAATCGAGCGCGCTGCCGGCGACCTCAAACGGGCCGCAGAAGGCGACAATGTCGATGAGATTAAGCGCCTGACCGAAACATTGACCCATGCCTCACATGCGCTGGCGCAGTCCATGTACCAACAGGCCGGCCCTGCGGGCGGACAGCAGGCCGCTCCGGACACCGCCGGTGCCTCAGGGCCTTCGGCCACCGGTAGTGATGAGGAGGTAATAGACGCGGAGTATGAAGAAGTTGCCTAAACCGCAGGTTTAACAGCCAAGAGGCGGCAGGTCCGACTCCCGCCGCCTCTTATTTGAAAAATTTCCCATGCCCATAGCCCCTTAAAGCTTTTCTTATGGACCCAATTCGGGTAAATTAGACGACATGGGGCTGCCAATAAAAAAAATCTTGTTGTGGACCGCCATCGGTATACCTGCCTTATTGGTTGGGAGCGCGCTGCTGATTTATTTAAACCTGCCGGATGTGGGCGATTTAATAACGAATAATCCCCGAACCACCGCCTTGATGCTTCAAAGGTTCAGGGAGGCCAAGAAGTCACAGACGAATCTGGTCATTCGCCAGCAGTGGGTTTCTTTTGCTAAAATCCCCAAGCTTTTAAAAAACACGGTCCGGATAACTGAAGACGCCTCCTTCTACCAGCATCAGGGGGTGGATTTCACCGAACTAAAAGCAGCCATAAAGAAAAACTGGCAAAAGGGTAAATACGTGCGGGGCGCCAGCACCATCACCCAGCAGCTGGCCAAAAATCTTTACCTGTCCACAGAGAAAAGCGTTATCCGCAAAATTAAGGAATATTTGATCACCAGGAGACTGGAAACCCGGTTAAGCAAAAAGCGTATATTTGATCTGTATCTAAACGTCATCGAATTCGGTCCGGGCATTTTCGGGGTTCAGGCTGCCGCCCAAAACTTTTTTAACAAAAATGTCAGCCAGTTAGATCTTGAAGAAATCGTTCGCTTGACCGCTGTCATTCCAAAACCCCTTAAGGAAACCCCAACCCGGAACAGCAGCTGGATAAAATGGAAGGCCGGTTGGATTCTAGATGCCCTGCAAAGGTACAAATACATAGATCAGAGGGAATATCAAGTGGTTAAGGAGGAGTTCAATTGAGGAATTGCGAATTTAGGTATTTAGGTATTATTGGTATTCTGTCCATTTAATTCACCGATACAAAAATTCCTTAATTCCTGAATCCCTAAATTCCTAAATTCTCGAATTCCTGACACCTGAAACCTTCTATTCGGTTTTATCGTTTTACTTTATCCGTCAGAAATGATAACAGATTTTTTGACGTATTACTTTTCATGAACTAATTTATTAAGTAATAGAATTATCAGTTGGTACTCATATTTATGGAGAAATAAAAAGGGGAAGCCAATGGCAGACAACGAAGATGCCTTCTGGGAAAATGATGACATATTACCCCGGCCTTCTTCTAAGGATTTAAGGGGACGTCAATCGGTGCGGGCGACGTTCAAGCTGTCGGCCAGAGCCATTGAAGCCCTGAGTATTGTGGCTGTTCATCTGGGAATCAAACAAAAATCACTTTTTGATCATTTAATTGAAGATGTGCAGTCCTTAAAATTGATTGCCCGGGAAATTGAATCTGAGCGGTTTCGTGCGTTAGGTCGTGTCCAAAAAACGTTTGTCATCAGCCGCAAAACACTGTCCAGCCTTGATGAAACCTCGAGGCAGTTTAACGCCCCCAGGGATGCGCTGGTTGAATACTCCATTCAACGGCTGATGCCCGTGATCGCCCGGGAACGGCAACGACATCGAAAGCGAAAAGAAATACTAAATGACATGAACGCCTACCTGGAAAACGGTCTTAACATTTTACAAAAATCCAAAGCGCTGCTGGGAGAAGAAGACCCGGTTTCAGTCAGATTGGCATCTGCCATGAAAGGGTTGGTAAATGCCCGGAACCATGTGAATGCCTTCGTTGAAAGGGGAGAAATAATTGAGGAGTTCTAGTTGAGGTTCAGAGGTTCTGGGTTCAGAGGTTCAAAGGTTGTCTGGCCGCAATATCCTCATATGGTTCTAATCTCATGGATTTTGCTTTAAAACGATTGAATCAACCATTCCGACTTAAATTGAACCTCAAAACCTTTAAACCCAGAACGCTGAACCCTGAACCTATGAACCCTCTTTTTTCGTTTTCCATATATATATGGTAATAGCAACAATGGCCCCACCGGCTATCACACTAAGCTGATCTTTGTATAATACGCCATACAAAAAATCCAACGCCCCCAGGACAATAAAAAATATAAGAAAAAAAGTTTTCATAATCACTAGCGGGGTTCGAGCAGCAGCGTCCCCCTCTCCGTACTCATATCCATCCGAAACCCTTGCAGATAGTTAAGCCCCAGCAGACCCAGGTCGGGTTGATTGGGAATATCCAAAACCAGGGCCTTGATGTCGGTAACTTCCCAGCCCCCAATGGTTATTGAAAACAGGGTCACTTCAGGTGCATATCTGACACCGCCGGCTGTAAATACCTTTCGCATGGGGTTACGCTCGTCAGTGGCCAGGCCCAGGTACTCCGCTGTTGAATGCGGAATCGTGACCATGGACGCCCCGGTGTCGACGATAAAGTTTTGATTCGTCGTGCGGTTTAGAATCGCCGAAACAGGTATATGGCGAGTGCCGGGGGTAAAGTGGATTACAATTTTTCCTTCTTGGGCTTTTAACTCTGATATTTGATTTTGCAGATTTTCAACTTTATCTCTTAATGAGGCCGGGTATTCTTTCGCGGCCAGCAACTCTTCGGCCTCAACCCAGTCGTTTTCTGCCAGCGCCAGTTGAACCCCCAGCAGGTGAATGGCGAGATCATCCGGCAAGTTCCGACGGCCGAGTCGATAGGCCCGCCAGGCACCCTGCAAACTGCCTTTATTATATAAAGCGCCAATCCAGCTTTGATAGAGTTCTGAAAAGAATTTGGCCAGCAAAGTTGAATCCCGCTCATTTATCGGTGCCAGCTGCTCGACCACATTTTCGGCTAGTTCAATACCGTCTTCAAAACCATAACTTTGAGCGGTTGCCCGGGATACTTCCATTAAAAGGACAATATCACCGGCTTCGACAAGAATCTGCGCATCGAACAGGCTGGCCACTTCCCTGGCCGATCCGGCTTTTACTGCCGCGGATATCAAGCTTTCCATGTTTTTGATCACATTTTCTTTCTGCAGATTGGCCGGTGTGTCCTTGGCTGAAAGTTTGGATTCATATCTAAACCCGTTGGCAAAGGCCTCCAAACGCTCCAGTTCAAGGTAGCCTTCGCCCATCCCGAAAGCTCGCGTAAATTCTTCTTCTCTACTGTTGGCAAATGTAATTCGGTAAAAATCATCTACCCGAATCTCGGGTCTCAGATAGGGCCCCTCGTCACCATTCCAGACAAAAGCACCGGCAGCAAGATCTCCAAAGGTCCAGCCGACGACCCGGCTATTTTGAATCAATATGCCAAGCTCATTAAAATCTTCCGACAGACTGCTTTCGATAAAATATCCCTGCTGCCTGGGATTTATGATCGCCAGAGGCTCAGGAGAATCAACCGATCGTATCGAAAGCCAGGTCGTCGGCTCCTCGGCCGACCAGGGATAGAGTTCCGGCCCATCAATCGTAAAATCATCCAGAATACGCCATAGCCCGACCCTGTCATCGTCACTGTAAAGCCCGGCAACAATACTGACCTCTGTATCCGGTCCCATCTTCAAAATCCATTCGGCGCCCCCCAGGCAAATTCGTTTTGGCAACGCCACCCACCCGCCGCCAACCACCGGCACCAGCAGTTCATTGATAACCTTGCCGGTAATGTCTTTAATAACAACCAGGCCTACCGGGATTTTAGCTTTTTCTGATGCCTGCTGGACTATTTTGTCTTTTTTTACGGTGACATCATCTTTAACCGCGACACTACTTTTTTTCCGGGGAGCCGGAACCGCTAGTTTAGAAATCAGCGGAATATTCTTTTTGAACTCAAACTCTGATAACCGCTGATAAAAGTAAACCATCATCCCGGCAAATATGAGAACACATATCGTCAGCCATACCCAGTTTGCACGGCTGGTCCGGCGCGGCAGCAGCGAAAATCCGCAATTGAGGCAAAAATTGGATCCCTCCGGATTAGACGTTTGACATTTCGGGCATATGACCGGTATCTCGTCTTCGGGAATAATTATTTCAATTTCATTTTCATCCATTTGAAATTCTTTTTGCATGAAACCAAATTGATCAATAAATGCAGGGATACGTCGGTTAGATCAGTATAACTGCAATGGCAGCGAATTTCAACCGGTTAAGAAATCACCCTAATAAACTCGGCTTCCATTTCTTTACGAAAGGCTTTAATTTCCCCGAGTACCCGGCTTAAGGTCTGCCATTGCTTTGTGCTTCTTTCTTTCATATTAGCCGTCTGGGCCGGACATAAATACCAGGTGCAAATCCAGGGCCGGGTGATCCGTGGCAGCGTGCAGCCCTTGTGGCTTATATAGCAACAGGTCTCTTGAAAACCTGGAATTGTCTGGGTCAGGGGAATTGAAAGATGGTTTAGATGCAAAAAGATCAGATCACGCAAATCATACCAGGGGCTGGCAGACAGGCAGCAGGCATCAGGGCACCGGGGGCATGTCATCAGGCAGAGATCATCGAGGGAGGGAAAAATCGATTCCAGGCGGATACGCGTTTCCCGGGCAATCTGCAGCACCGGCTTTAATTTGGGATAATAACGGTTAAGATGAAAATCGATGCTGAGGTTGGCTTCCTGCCACGCGGGAACAGATCCCCAGGGCGGTGATAGCGTTAACGGTGTATCGAATTTCATGGGGCGGCCGTCTCAAAATCAACAACCAGCAACGTCAAATCATCATCGAGCGAGCTTTTTGAACCCCTGCCGGACCAGCCCGCAATCGTATCCAAAAGCCGGTCGCAGAATTGATCGGCCGCAAGGCCGCTGTTGGTCGCTATAAATGCTTTTAAACGGTCTGAGCCGTAAATTTCCCCGGCCGGATTTAAGGCCTCGACGATACCATCCGTATACAGAACAAACCGATCGCCATTTTTCAGCTCCAGGCCGGTATTTTTATAGACCGTGTCCTCCATCTGACCCAAAATGATGCCTTTGGGCCTGATTTCGAGTATTTCTTGCTCTCGTTGGCGCCACAACAACAGCGGCGGATGCCCGGCACCGGCATAGGAAGCGGTTAGCTGTTCGGTATCTATAAAAATATAACCGGCGGTAACAAAGTCACTTTCCAATTTACCGCATAAAATCTGATTGAGGCCGGCCAGCACCTGGGCAGGATCAGCTGCGTGGGGCATTTGAGAAACAAATGCGATTTTGACCATTGAGGCAATAAGGGATGCCGGCACGCCGTGGCCGGAAACATCGGCCACTAAAATACCGATCCGCTTATCATCTATCACTAAAAAATCATAGAAATCACCGGCTATCGTAGCCATGGGGACATAACGGGCAGCAATATCCAGGCCCTTTATTTTCGCCATTTCCCGGGGCAGGATGAAAGATTGAATCTGACGGGCAGTCTCGAGCTCATGCTCGATGGTGATCAGATCTTTCTCATTTTGAAAGAAGCGAACGGCAACTAGATAGCCCAGACAACCAAATAAAATCAAAAGGCCGACCGGTTCCAGGTCCTGGGCCAAGGGGCCGCTGAAAAAGTGATACGCTATATTGGCATGAAGTGCAAATACTGCGAAAATAGCAAAACCAACCCGCAGGATACGGATTTCTCTATTCAGGCTGAGGCCGGACCAGAACAGGTTGCCCATGACAATGGTCAGGCCCACAACTGCCAGGATATTGTTGGCCATATAGGCAGCCCAAGGCTTCTTCAGGTAAATGCCTGTCAAGATGGCGACAACAGCAAAAGCAATGGCAATCTGCCACATTCGACGAATGGATGATTTCCAGCCGCTACCGAAAATCTGCTCAAGTAAAAGAAAGGCCGGGATGGGAACCAGGTAAGTTATAAACGATTGTTCATACTCCCAAAACCGCCGGGAGGCCTCGAAAAGAAATTGAAAGGCATTGGTGCGGGCGCCATAAAGAAAGCAGAACACCCCGAACGATATCAACAACCAGTCTTTGGTTTTCCACCTTAAAAAAGCCAGGACAAGGGCCACAAGTCCCAGCCCGGAGAGAAATATTCCTACGATGAATTCGTAGACATCCAGTCGCCGGTTGAATGTGGGAAGTTTAGGCGACGTCGGGTGAACCTGTCCCCCGGCGGTTTTGACGTCTGCCGCGTAGGCAGGTGCAAACAGTTTGATTGAATGGACGTTAATAGAAGGAAAAATTACGTTTATATACACATAAACTATTGGTAAGACAGCTCCGAGTAGGCTAATTAAAATGATTTTCTTTGGTAGTGAATACATTATCAGTCGGCATCCCAATTATGAACAAAGAGCTACCCTTATATCAAGAGCCCGGCTGCAGACAATTTCGGACCTGCATAAAATTTCCAGGGGCCGCTACCAGCAGGTGTTCATCGATTTTCTGCCCGTCCAGGTATTCATTCAGATGGAAATTGCAGCCGTCAAAGGTGCAGACTTTACCCCCGGCCGCCTCAATAATCACCCGGGCGGCCGCCAGGCCCTGGAAGGATTCGTTGGCGATCACCGCTGCATCGGCCCGCCCCATGGCCACATAGCAGATATGTGCGGATGCACATCCCAGGTTCCGGATCTTGCCCGGAAAGTTCGAACGATAGTGCTGATGAAACCGGGAAAACGTAAACAACACGCTTTCATCATTAATATCGGAATCAGCTATCTGCATTTTCCTTTTGCCCCAAAAGGCTTCTTTGCCGGCCCGGGCGTGAAATATATCACCGGTGGTCGGCATGTAAAAGACGCCAAAAATGGGCCAAAAATTATCAATCAGCGCCAGTGACATGCCCCAGATGGGAATCCCGGCCTGATAATTCGCCACACCTTCGATGGGATCAAAGATCCAGACATAGCGTTTGCCTTCATGGGAATAATTTTCGTTGAGCTGATCATGTTTAAACACATGATGATCCGGAAAACGCTCCTTTAGTTTTTCCTGAAAAAATTTCGTTATCCGTAAATCCGCCTCGGTGACCAGCCCCTGGTCGAATTTGACCTGGGGTTTGCCTTTCCCAAAAAACGGCAGCGCCTGTTTCCCGGCCTCTTTGATAAACTCCATAGCAAATCCGCTTAATTCATCGATCCCATGACCCTTGTTACCCATATTTCCTCCTTAAATTTAAATTTGACTCTGATATCTAAAACACTGTTATCTTTATAACAACCAGTGTCACATCGTCTTCCGGTTTAACACCATCGCGAAATTTGTCCAGAGCATAGAGGCAGGCGGTCAGCAGTCCTTTGGCATCGGTATCCGAATACTGCCGTATGATCCGGTTAATGGTTTCTTTGCCAAACATGTGACCCCTGGGATTTTGAGCTTCCCAGATACCGTCTGTCCCCAGTAAAATGATTTGCCCTGGGGCCAGATCTTCCTTGCTGTACTGCTCGTAGGCATGATCGGCATCAATGCCCATCGCCATGCCGGATCCACGCAACTCCTCGATGGTTGCGGCCCGTGGGTCGTAAAATACCGCCGGATCGTGTCCGGCACGAACCCAGCGCAATTTACGATTTTGACGATCGATGTCTAAATAAAACAGGGTCATGAATCCGCCGGAATCCGCCACATCATGGCATAGCAAACGATTCACATCGGAAACGACTGCGGCTATCTTGCCGGGTTGAGCGGAGCGCTGGCGCAGAAAAGCCCGGGCGGTGGTCATCAACAGGGCCGAGGAAATGCCATGGCCGGATACATCCCCGACGACCACACTGATCCGACTTGAATCCGGCTTGTCGGTGATGAAAAAATCGTAATAATCACCACCGGTCTCGTCACAATAGACACTGGTGGATGCAATATCCAGGCCCTTAATGTTGGGGGCAGACCTGGGCAGGAGGGCCTGCTGAACTTCCTTGGCCAGATAAAGGGATTGGCGCATCTGATCGCGTTCGATAAGGCCCTCGGTCATTTCGTTCATACCATCGCCGAGATCTCCCAGTTCGTCATTGGATACCACCTTGACTTTTTGGTGGAAATCTCCGTCCCGCACCTTGTCGACGACACGCATCATTTCCTTAACGGGGAGTAAAATGGATCTTCCAGCCAGGAAATTAAAAATGAGCGCAATCGTTACAAAAAGAAAATAAACCGCGACAACGAAGGCCAACACCAGTTTGCCAAACTGCCCGGCGGAAACGGCATAATCCTGGACCTCCCAGACAGCAAACCCGATGGTTCCCACAAGCAGGACCATGGGCGCATGGGTGCCAACACCAAATAACACCCGGATCCGTCTCAAAATAGAGATTTTTATCGTACCCGGCACAGCAGCCAGCTTCCCGCCGGGGAAAAAAACCGGTATTAAGGTGTTGCGACAATAGTGATCGATCACGAAAAAGGAAATAGATGAAGCAATTAATCCGATCATAACCAACCGGAAAAAGCCATAAAAAAAGCTGGGGATCGTCATGTCGATCAGAAAATACATCAGCGGCATGAACAGGAATGTCAACACAACCCACACGATCAGGTTGGTACCCCAAAGAATTGAGGGCAGATTTACCAGTCGGCGCTTGGCTTGTTCCAGAACCTTGGCATCGAGTTTTTTCCCGGAATATAGTTGCCCGAGACCGGTCGAAATCGGACGTTGAATACGGTACTGCAATCCGATAACGATCCCTACGACAACAATCAGAGCGATGGGGATATGGACCCACCCACCGATCCCGCCACCCTGCCATAGATACGCCTTCCAATTGTCATACACTGCAAGGGGTGTAAAAATATTTAGCAGTATGATAATACAATTTCCGGCAAAATTAGCCAAAAAATTGCGCACATATAGGCCGGTTAAACGAGTCGGTTTGGAAAGAGGCCTATCCATCATCGATTCAAATCTCAGCTTGGATGAAGTGGGAGGAAAATCACATAATGACCATAACCGCCATGAACAAAAGGATCAAGAAAAAACCAAAGATTCCCTTGATCTTATCTTGACAAGATCGGATCGATAACCTAATATTGCGTGTTGTTTTCTAATTATTTACAGTAAGTTAGTAGAAGTTATCTCAAAGTGGTGCAAAAATTGACATCCGGAGGATGCCCGATGAGTGAAAAAATTCCGACCCGTGCAGAAGCATTTGAGCTTTTAAAAAAATACAACCAAACCGAAAGCCTGATAAAACACGCTCTGGCGGTGGAAGGGGTCATGCGCTATATGGCCCGTAAGCGCAATGAAGACGAAGAAAAATGGGGGGTGATTGGTCTGATTCACGACCTCGATTATGAACAATTTCCGGATCAGCATTGTAAAAAGACCGAGGAAATCCTGCACCAAAACAACTGGCCGGAAGAATACATCCGGGCGGTGGTCAGCCATGGTTGGGGAATCTGCGTTGATGTCAAACCCGAAACGGAACTGGAAAAAGTGCTGTATGCCATCGATGAACTCACCGGCCTGGTGGTGACGACCGCCCTGGTGCGTCCTTCCAAAAGCGTAATGGATGTTAAAACCAAATCGGTTAAAAAGAAATGGAAGGACAAACGCTTTGCGGCCGGCGTGGATCGATCCATCATTGAGAAAGGCGCAGCCATGCTGGGTGTGGAGATCCCGGAGCTGATTACGGATACAATTGCAGGAATGCAGGAGGTGGCAGAAGAAATCGGGCTCAAAGGAAACGGATGAGAATTGGGAAGGCGGAAATAAAAGAGGTTTAAGGCGAAAAGTTAAACGATTATTTCATCATTTTATGCCTTGTACCTTAAACCCTAAACCTTACACCGTTTCGTTGCTATCCAGAGGCCAGCTATCTTCTGCGGAATCCTGTATAAATCCAAAAAACAACCCAGCCAAAAATCACCGGCCCGGGACCGATATATACAAACGGGAAAAGATCATCTTTCCAGGGCTGCATAAAAGCTGCCATCGCAGCCGGCCAGAGGACGGATGCCGCAATGGCCATCCGCATTTTTCCGGAAAGCACAACAGCCGGCTTGAAAGCAGCCGGCTTTTTTTCCTGCCCCCGGTTTAATATTCGGGGCAAAAATAAAATCCCCAGAATAATGGCCACCAGCACCAAGATTTCCTGAATACCTGAAAACATATTCCTCCAAACTCAAGCGTTTTGCTTACCATATATAGGGTGACGGAACAAGCAACCTTTTGTCATTCACCCAAGCGCATGGTTTGCCTTTTTATGTTTGTACGTTATGTGGTATTTTTTGTTGACTCCGGAGTGGTATTATTTTAGCTTGTCTAGTTATTGGACTGACTGTAACCAACCAGGCCCTGTCATCTGACAATAGCCATGGAAAATATTATCCTCATAAAGTTAAAATAAAGCCCCGGGCAGGACACCGCTATGTCTTAAAGGGGCTTTTTTAGTTTTTTTATATGATAAAGCCAAATCCCGAGCAATCGGGAAACGGAAAGCCACGGGTCCAATCAGCTAATTTGGATAGCCGGGTTGCCTCTATAAACAGGTAACCCGGCTTTTTTGTTTTAAGGATATTAGCCATTTTAATTTTATCGTCAATCCCGCCGGTGGCGGGACCATTAATCCAACATTGCATTATCCTCTCCGAGCCGGAGGCCAGAACCCATTATTCCACTATTCCATTGTTCCATCATTCCAATTGTGAGCGAAGCGAACTAACTTGTTAAAAGGCTATGACCATGCGAAAAAATTCGGGATTCACCCTCTATGAACTGCTGGCTGTCATTGGGATAATGGCTGTTCTTTCGGCCATTACGATCCCGAATTTTATTGGCTGGCTTCCCAAATATCGATTGGCGAGCGCAGCAAGAAATTTGCTGTCGGCAATGCAGTACGCAAGATTGATGGCCGTTAAAGAAAATGTCAATATCCTTGTGAATTTTGATCCCGGCAACAACAATTACAGAATATTTGCAGATTATGACAGTGACAATAACCAGGACGCCGATGAACCGACCATAAGAAGGGGCAAGATGCCTGCTGGTGTCTCCATCACAGGCACTAATTTTGCGGGCGACCGCCTTAAATTTAACAGCAGAGGACTTGCCGCCGGGACGGGCGGAACCATATCCATCGCAAATAATCTGAATGATCTATCGAAAATTCGAATCAATAGAACGGGCAACTCCAGAATACTCGGGGACGGGGAAAAATAGCCATGCGAAATGATTCCGGTGGCCACACCATCGTCGAGCTTGTAATTGCCATGGCCCTGGCGGCCATATTGATAACCGCCATTTATCAGATTCATGCGGTCCGCCAGAAATCCTATGCCCAGCAGCAGCTGGCGGTTGAAATGCAGCAAAACATCCGGGCTGCGATTTCTCTGATGAAAAGAGAAATCAGAATGGCAGGCTATGACCCCGCCGCCAACGATGGACTGGATAGTGACGGCGACACGGTTATTGACAATGTTGAGGAATCGGCGGGGACGGGAATCCATATAGCCGGCCGGAGCATGATTCAAATTTCTTTTGACAATGATGCCGATAGGAATATCGCCCCCGGTGAAAGAATCACCTACGGCTTTGCCAATTTATATGATGCCAACGACGACGGCATCGCCGATGCGGGCGCGGCACCGCTTGGCAGACAGGCCGGTGCAGGAACACTGATACCGCTGGCGGAAAGCATCCAGGCCGTCGGTTTTGCCTACGCCTTCGACCATAACAATGACGGCAATCTTGATACCGACAACGGCACGCTCAACGGCAATATCATCTGGGCTTTCGACTCAACCCCCGACGATGAAAATGATGAGCTGACCACGGATCTGGATACCGGTTTGCCTTTGGTTGTCCCGATACCGCTGTCCGATATTCGCGCGGTCAGGATCTGGATTCTGGCCCGAACAAGAGCGCCGGTGCGGGATCATTTCGATAACCGGACGTATAGGGTGGGTGATCGAACAATTTCAAGTGCCGACAAGCATCCGCGCCGACTGATCAGGGCCACCGTGTATTGCAGAAATATGCAGCTGTGAAGCTGACAGGGGTTTCATCTGCCTGGATTTAAAAAAGCAGCCTAAATCGGACTTTTTACGAATGCATCAGTCTTTAATAGCCAGGTAATTACACACAAAATGAAAATAAAGAATGAAAATCAGGGGTACACGCTCATCGAAGTGCTAATTGCCATGGCCATTTTTGCAGTGGGCTTTCTTGCCTTGGCAAGTCTGCAGATTAAATCGATATCTCAGAATGCCAGCTCCCGAATGCACTCAGAAGCAACCACCATGGCCGTAGAGTCGTTGGAAAGATTGATCTCTCTGCCTTATAGCCATACGGAATTGGATCAAGGCAATAATCCCCACCGCATGACGGCGGGAGGGTACACCATCGAGTGGAATGTCCAGGACGATGTGCCCATCACGGCCACCAAGACCATCGTGATCAAGGTGGCCGGCGCGAATCCGTATGCCAAACCAATCACCATCAGTTTTGTTAAAGGGCAAAATTCATAAAGCGTGTTCAACTCAATTCATAAGCCACCGGCAATGCCGGTGGCTTATGAATTGATATAAAAAAGAATTTTTGCATATTTTTTTCAATTTGTTGATAACCACCAACAGAACAACCACCGCCAAAGCCGGCTGAAGCAAATAAGATAGTTGCCAATGATGAATCGGTTAAGTGGTCATCAAAACCGACAGATCAGATAAAACAGAGATAAAAATGTCACGAAAATATTCGAGGTCTATCGGTAGCTGGTTAAAAGTATTACCTATCAAAAATTCTTTTTAAAAATCAGCGACCACCAGCAGAGGTGGCCCCGGCCCCTTTCAGGGGCCATCCTCATGCCCCCAGCTCTGCTGGTGGTCGCTGATTTCGCCGCAAGACCCGGCGGAAAGTATTTAACCTATGCCGCATAAAAACCCTCCTAAAAAAAATGAAGGCGGCTATATCATCATTGCCGCGGTATTGATCCTTGCTCTTTTGACCATAATTTCCGTCTCCGCCATTAATATGAGTACGACGGAATTGAAAATAGCGACGAATGAGCTGCTCTATGAAAAAGCCTTTTATGCTGCCGAAGCCGGGTTGCAGCATTTATCCGAGCTTTTAAGAATCCAGTATATTCCCGGTAACAGCGCCAACCTGTCCTCGGGCGGTACCCCCAACTGGAGTTTTGCACTCCTGGGTGCGGTTGACAGCGATAAAGACGGCATCGGTGATTTTGCCGGAAGTGTCGAGGCGCTTAACAGCAAATTGGACAACATCGATATTCATGTCAGAGTTTGGAACAATGACGACGGCGGGGGCCCGGTCAATGACACCGACGGACTGATCTATGCCCGTTCAAAAGCCGAAGGGCCCCGCGGGGCCCAGTGCCGTATCGAAATTCTTTTGGGGGGCGATATGAGCGGCGTGGCGCTTTCAAACTACAGCGCCCAGGCGGGGGGCGGGGCGGGCAAAAATTTTGTATCCAGTGACGCTGATGTGATGACGGATTTTACAATGACGGATTTGGCGGTGCAATAACTGAAGGAAACCTATATGCGAATCAGAAAGTTAACCTGGCTTATCCTATTGGGGGCGGTTTCATTTTCTTTGGCCGGCACCGCATGGGCGGATTCTGTTGCCACCGTCACCGGCTGTGCCGGCAATGTATTGCAGGAGTACAACGGGGAATTTAAGGCCAATGACTTTGATCTTGTGAATGTCAGAGTCGATGAAAACGGCTACCTGGTGTTGAATACCGGGGATGCCGCCATCGATCCCAATAATATCGTCATTCCCTTCACCCAGGAGGTTTCGGTTACCTTTCTTTACGAGGGCGTCGGCTATAAATTATCCGATTTCGGGTGGATGCTGGCCGAAAAGGGAATCGACGGCCCAAAATACGAAGTTTATCAGAATGTAAACGATAACAATGAAGACGGCGTGTTGGACCTCAGCACCGATGATCAATCCGCCGCCTATGGCGATACCAATGGTGACGGCACCATCGATGCCCGGGACAACAAACAGGTGCTGGGAACCTTTGCAGGGGGAACCGAGCTGGTCTTTTACCTGAAGGTGGACGACGAAAAGCAAACTTTTTATTCCAAAGATGAATGGAACCCGGACACCTACACATCCAGCAGTGGCGAATGTAGTAAAGATGACGCCGGGGATAATTTTACCAAAACATACCATTTGGGCCGACCGCTGAAGGTCGAAGATGTCTGCACTCTGGACGGCAATTGGCTGGCCCAACCGGCTTATGAGCGCATCAAAGATCTTTTTGGTTTAAAGTTTGCCGACGACGATGTGGCCACACTGGATATCAAACGAGATAAGCCTTTTGCCCATGTCATTGTCAGCGCGCCGGGCCATAAACCCAACGAATGGGTATTGGGCTGGGAGGATCTCGCAGGGGGCGGAGACACCGACCACAATGACCTGGTCTTTCAAATTGAACGGGAAAGCGGCGGTGTGGCCCAGCTCCAGTCAAACAAAGCCCTAGTTCCTGACGAAGAGGATGCCTATTTTACCGGGGTCACGGTACGCAATTATGACCGGATGCCCTGTGGGGGTAAAACGACCGTCACCTATTATCTTTCCATTGACAACGGCAGCAACTGGGTGGAAATCACCGGCTGGGATGAAGTTTACCGCTTTACCCCGGAGAAAGACGGCAGCAAAACCTTCGGTGCGAAAATAAGCGAGTGGACACCGGGAAACCCTGAATTTACCTACCGTACGAGCCGGGTGGATTTTGCCGGCCGGGGGTTGTCAGGTAGCCAACTCATCTGGAAAGCCGAGTTTACCAGCCAGGCGGAGGACTGTGAGCCCACGGTGATTGGTCTTGCCCTGGACGCCAGTGTCGCCACCCATGGTGTTTTTTCACGCAGCTCACCGGTGGTCATCGCCAACATGATTTATTCGGGCAGTTACGAGACACCCGCCCCTAGTTGGACCGACAAGGAGATGCGCGGTCATCTGGTGGCCACCCAGCTGTATGACCCTCATAATCCGGAGTCCACCGAAACGGCTGCGGTTTGGGATGCCGGCCAAAAATTAAGCCAAACATCACCCGATGACCGGAAGATTAAATTCCCCGATATTACGGTCCACCAGGGCTCCAATGAAGTAAAAGCCACCGGGGACAACACAACCAAAACGTTTTCAGGAATGCTGAACTACCAGCCCCTGGTGGCAACGTCAATAATCATCACCGATCAGACCGAAACTTTTTACGATAACCATACCGATGTGCTGGAAGGCAGTTTGGGCGGAACCGGCACCATCAACCGCTTTACCGGAGAATTCAAGGTAACCTTTAATACCGCCCCCGACAATAATCAGCCCATAACGGCAAGTTATCATTACTATACAACTCAACAACAGCTATTGGATTTCACGGCCGGCAATGTGACCAATGACATGCTGAGCCTTGACGATACCTATATCATTCCGGATGGCTTTATTTACGACTTTAACGGGAGCGGTGCGGTGGACGCGGATGATGGAAAGTGGCTGGTTAACTGGGTGCGCGGCTATAAGGACGGATCCCGTGCAACCAAGGACTGGCTGCTGGGACCCATTGATCATTCCGTTCCGGCCGGTGCCACCCCACCCGGTCAGCCGGCCTGGCTATTCGGCACGGCCATATCCCCGGTGGAACGGGACAGTTACGAAAATTTTCGAGCTTTGCAGGCCGAACGCAAAACAGTTCTCTATGTGGGTGCCAGAGACGGCATGCTCCACGCCTTTGAGGCCGGCAGATTCCGCCATGGCGACAACCAACAATCAGACATCAGTGAAAACCGCGGCTATTTCATCTGGGAAGACCAATCAGAGGATTGCCCCGCTTATTGCAGCAACGCCTGTAGCGAATGCCCGGATTACGGCAGCGGTGAGGAACTTTGGGCCTTCATCCCGGCCAATCTCATCCCGCGGCTAAAAAACAACCTGCGCAAGGCGGACGATCAGGCCTATGTGGATGCCTCCCCGGCCCTGGCCGATGTCTTTATCGGCGATAAGTGGAAAACCGTATTGCTGTCCGCTGAAGGCAACGGCGGGGATACCGTGTTTTGTCTGGATGTCACCGATCCTGCTGATCCCAATTTTCTGTGGGAGTTTGCCGACCCCGATCTGTTTCGCAGTCGCTCATCGCCTTCGGTGGCCCGGATCGGCAGAATCGTGGATAATGCTGCCACCAAGTGGGTCGCCTTTTTTGTCTCCGGCAAGGCCGACAATGCAGCCCTTTACCCGTCCATTTATATGATCAATATCGCCGATGGCAGCCTGGTCCGCCGAATTTTTCTCAATGCCGATGCCGGCGGTTTGGCAGGGGTACCCAGCGGACAGCCGACCATTATCGACTCGGACGGCAACGGCTACATTGACCGGATTTACATCGGCTCGGATAAAGGGCGCCTTTACAAAATCAATATCCCCGATGATCCCAATATAAATTTGTTTGATATCAACCACTGCGTCATCAATAATGATTTCACTGCCGATGGCAGGGACCCGATTGACGAAGACCAGCGCTGGCACCCCATCTATGGCGCGCCGCTGGCCGTCGTCGAAAACGGTTTAACCGCAGAAGGCAAGATAAGCTACAACACCCGGATATTCTTCGGAACCGGCGACAGTCCCTATTATGATGAAGATATCGACACCGAAAACACACGTTACCACTTTTTTGCCTACCGCGATCAAGATGAGAAGGGCCAATGTGATCAAAACGCCGTCCAATTGGCCTGGTTCTTAGAGCTTCCCGCCGGGGAACGAATTTTTTCATCGGCCTTTGCCGCAGCCGGTAACATCTATTTCGGCACCTCGCGGGCCGAAACCGAAGACCCCTGCGCAGGAGGCGGCGGCAACCAGGGTGCGGTGGGCGGAGGGGCAATTTACGCCTTGTCCATGG
>JAIVWA010000029.1:0-16666 GCA_049190255.1 Gammaproteobacteria bacterium
ATCCGCAGAACTGAAAGTAAGGTCATTATCTTCTACGGTGGAGACCGTATGTTCAGTTGCCACTGGCGGATTGTTTCCGCCACTTACAAGAAAGACCGAAACATAGGTTGTTGCGACAACACTGGTATCGGTACCATCATCTGCAAAGAATGTGATTTCTCGAGTTGTGGTATCAGGGTTATTTTGAGTGTTCTTGTACGTTACTGTATCTAGAACAGATTTAAAGTCTGCAACTGTGCCTGGGCCACTAATAGTCAGAACAGCTGTGGTTGTGGTTGGGGCTGGATCGAAACTAACAATTAATCCCGTAGACCCAGCACTTGCAGCAAGTAGTTCCTTACCGGATTTTTTTACATTTGCGATAGTAACCGTAATTGAATCTAAATTGGCGCTATCCACATCAGTTAATAATGCGTCGCTATCAATAATATTAACCGGTAAATCACCGTCTATGAAATCAGTCTGGTAATCCAGACCAGAAGCAGTACTGTTATCTGCATCCAGATCGATAACAGGTGCGTCGTTGACCGCGGTGACATCGATGGTCAGGGTGTTGGCACTTTGATCCAGGTCGACGCCGCCATTGGCGGTGCCGCCGTCGTCGCGCACCTGGAAGGTGAAGCTGGCATAGCCGTTGCCGTTGGCATCGGCTGCCGGGGTGAAGGTCAGTTTGCCGAGATCGATGTCGGCCTTGCTGATGAAATCACCGATACCCACCGCACCGCTGTCGGCGTGGTTTAGCGTCCCGGCCAGGGGCAGCGTGGTGATCTTTACCGACAGGAAGGCATCGACATCCAGCGCATCGGAAAAACCGAAGTCGGTCGCGGCAAAGACATAATCGGTGTCTTCGTTGGTGATGACCGTGGCATCCGCACCCGACGGCGCATCGTTGACCGCCGTCACATCTACCGTCATGGTATAGCTGGCGACTGAATCAAGCGTTCCATCGTTGACCGAGAAACCAAAACTGTCGTAACCCGTTCCGTTGGCATTCGCTGCCGGCACAAACTTCAGGTTACCTGCATCGATATCGGCCTTGGAAATGATCTGGGCCAAGGTCACATCCACACCGCTGAGTTGCAAGGCTCCTGCGGATTCAAGTGTCGTTATCTTTACACTGACGAGTGGATCGCTATCGACATCACTGAAATTGAAGTCGGTCGCGGCAAACACATAATCGGTGTCTTCGTTGGTGCCGACCGTGGCATCCGCAGCCGTCGGCGCCGCGAGTGTAGATGACCAGCTGCTTTGAGCCTCTGATGTCAAGGCTACATCAGTTTCAATGGAGCCTTCGGTATATTCCAGCTGCCAATCGCCGCCAAGATCTTCGTGCCCGGTGATGTCATCGGACGCCGCTACATCGGCTCCGGTGAGTTGTGCCAGAGAGTCTACAAGTTGTTCACCTTCGGCAGTTGCAGTCAAATTACAGCCGTAAATCAACAGATCGGCATCTTCGCTCAGGGCATAGCCCCAATTTTGGATGACAGCAATATTATTTTCCAAGCTCTCTGAATTGAGCAGACTGCTGCCAAGACTGATTTGTCCGTCACTGCCGTGGGTAATAAAATGGACGGCATCGAGATCTGAGCGGTCAGCAAGAATTTCACTGACCTGCTCGATTCCGTCGCGATCAGAGTCGAGCACGACAACTTCAAGAATCCGGTTCTCGTCACTTTCTTGTATATCATTAATCAATTGCTGGTAATCGGTCACATCCTCGTTAACAAAAACCAACTCATGCCGTGTTTCTTCGGTCTGCACCGCCGGATCACTTGCAACCGTTGTGTCGATCTGAGCTTCTCCAGCCACGTCCTCAACCAGAACCTGCTCATAGACGGCATCGGTATCCGCATCCAGTCCGGGCACAAAATCGGCGGAAAACAGCACACGCTGTTCCAGCTCTTCGTAACGGAGGATCTCGGGTTGTTTTTTAGCAAGTTTTTTGAACATGCTGATCTCCTTTATGATCAGTTCCGTGTCTGACCAGGTAAAATCCGGGCTGTCACCTTATTCCCCACATCGGCGGTTTGATCGATTTCAAACCGGACCCGACACCTCAAACCGCTCGGAACCTGCTGTTCGACATTGGGCAGTTCCAGGCGTACCCCGAAGGTGTTGCTGGCGGCATCGATCACTTTATCAACAATGGTCACGGTGGCGGTCTGTTCGCCGTATTCCGGAAGCTCCGGTACAATGGTCGCAGTCATGCCGGGGATGATTCGGCCGAACATTTGGGCGGGAACGATCACTTCCACCCGCAGCGGATCGATCTGCACCACCCGCAGCAGCGGCTGATTGTTGACATATTCGCCGGGGGAAACATAGCGCTCGACCACCACCCCGGAGATGGGGCTTTTGATCGAACACCGGTTGAGAATGGCCCGCGCCTTTTGCAGCTCAAGTTTGGCCAGCGCCCTTTTTTCACGTGCCTTCTTCAGGCGATGCTCGACCCGGATAATCTCGGTCGCGGCCTGGTCCTTGTCATGGTTCGCAATCCCCTTTAGCTTCCTGAACCGGTCATACGTCCGTATGGCAAAGGCCCGCTGAGTCAGCTGTAGGCCGATTTCGCCGTCAAAGGTCGCCATTGCTTTTGCTTTTTCCAGTACCGCCCGCTCCACGGAGGAGTCCATCTCCACCAGGATCTGCCCCGCTTTGACCGAACCGCTCCGCTCAACGGTGACTCTGGCGACAATCCCCTCCGCCGGGGCGCCGATATCGACAACCACGTAAGGTTCGATCAGGCCGTCGTACTCGACCGTCTCGGCGCACACTGCTGTGGCCAGCAGTAGCATGGCAGTCAGAATCAGGTTGAAAATAGTCTTTTTACGTAGAATCAACACGATAGTTTTAGCTCCTGTTCCAGATCATATGCCTGTTTCTTCATCTTTTCCCATGCAACACTTGTCCGCCTTTGGAGGATTCGATGTTGGACGTTCGATGCCTGTCCGCCTCTGGAGGATTCGATGTTCATTTTTTCAGTTCCTCTCGCGCAAAAACAACATAGATGGGGTTTACCTTTCCCATCGCAGCTGCACAGTGTTGTTTTACGCGGGCTATTCCAGATGACCGCTAAAAGCGAGCAGCCGGCCGGTCTGCCGGTCCTGTCGCAGCATGGCTCGGCGTGCTTCCCGGTGTCGGCGTTCAATCCCCCGCTGGGCACGTCTTATGATGTACAGATTCAGTTTGCGCTGAAACAGACCGCCTTTTGTCGTCTGGCAGCTCAGAAATTTGATCAGTGTCGGACGACAGTTCTGCCGGATCAGTTCATCCTCCAGGGAAAGAATGGTCTGATGACTGCCCGGATCACCCTGGCGGGCACAGCGCCCGGACAGCTGCCGATCAATCCGTTTGGCGTCGTTGCGGCAGGCGGCGATGACATGCAAGCCACCCAGCTCGGCAACCCCGTCAGCAAGGGGGATGTCGGTTCCGCGCCCGGCCATATTGGTCGCCACAGTGACCTGTCGCTGTTTGCCTGCGGTGGCAACAATTTCAGCCTCTGCTCTATCCTGCCGGGCGTTCAGTACCCGGTGAGCGATTCCCGCCTCGGTCAGTTTCCGGCTCAGCAACTCTGAATCGGCAACCGACCCGGTGCCCATCAGCACCGGTCGTCCCTGCGCCTGCATCTCTGTCACTGATGCGATCCCCGCAGCCCATTTTTCTCCTGCTTGCGGATAGATCCGGCTGGGCAACTCCCGGCGCCGGCTGGGGCGATGCAGCGGAACCCGCTGAACCCGCAGTCCGTAAACCGACCAGAGTTCGGAACTGACTTCGCGGGCCGTACCGGTCATACCGCCGAGGCGCAGGTAGCGGCGGAAAAAGCGCTGGTAAGTCAAGCGCCCCAGTTGCTCACGGGCGTCCGTAAGAGGGCAGCCTTCCTTGGCCTCGACCAGCTGGTGCAGGCCGCTTTCCCAGGAGCGATCAGGCATCGTCCGTCCGGTATTGGCATCGATAATCAATACCTTGTCCTCGTGCACCAGATAGTCGCGATCCTTGTGCAGCAGATGTATAGCACGCAGTGCCTGGCAAACCAGCTCTTCGCGCAGCCGGGCATTGCGCCAGAGACCCCGTTTGGACAGCCGGAGACCTGCCAGCTTCTGTTGCCCGGCCAGACTGAGCTGTACACCGCGCCGCGCCGCATCAAGAAAAAAATCACGCCCATTTTCCAACTCTTGTGCCAGTTTCAGGGCTTGACAGTAGGCTGCGGGTTCCGCCGCACAGTCGATGTTGCGGGTCAGAATCAGCGGGGTACGGGCCTCGTCGATCAGCACACTGTCGGCTTCGTCGACGATGGCAAAACAGAGCCCGCGCAGCAGAAATTGTCCCAGCCGGTTGTTGTCGGCATAGGCCGATTCCAGCTGCAGACGCAACTGGCTGCGATTGTTGCCGAGCAGCAGCCGGTCACGCAGATAATCGAAGGCAACCTGCTTGTTGGTGCAGTAGGTGATGTCACAGGCATACCCGGCGCGACGCTCTTCCGGAGCCATGCTCTGGGTGACATAGCCGACCGTCAGACCGAGTGCCCGATAGAGCGGGCCCATCCCTTTTGCATCCCGTTCCACCAGGTATTCGTTGACGGTGATGACGTGCACCGGGATACCGGCCAGGGCTGCAGTTGCCGCCGCCAGGGTCGCCGCCAGGGTTTTGCCCTCGCCGGTTTCCATTTCCGCCAGTTGCCCCTGGAGCATCACCCAACCGGCCATCAGCTGGGAATCGTAATGCCGCAGTTGCAGCGTGCGATCAGACAGCTCGCGGATCAGGGCAAAGGCCCGGATGCAGAGCGGATTGCTCAATCCCCGGCTGCGGAACCGGCGGCGCAGCTCGATCAACAGCCGATCGAGCTCCGCTGTATTCAGAGCGCTCAGAGTGTTCCCCTGGCGGCCAATGTTGGCGGCAACTTTGCGCAGGCCGGACTGCCGATTGATGCTGAGTCTCGCCAGCGTCCCCTGCAGAGCACTGAAGGAGCGATCGAACCATCCGCTTTCCCGGTCACCCCGTTCGGGATAACGGCCTGAGACGAGGCCGGGACGCATGACCCCGGTTGTGACTGCCAGTGACGAACTAAACATAAAATTTCCTTAAAAAGAGTTGCCGCAAACTGCGGTACCATTGCATGGCCAGCGGCATGCTGCCATGTTCAAAACGCACATAGACCCGGCCGCCGATATGCGGATCTTTCACTTTTTCCGGCAAACTGAGATCGAGCTGAAAATGGCTCTCCAGGGCCCGCAGTCTGTCCGGATCAGTGGGGTCGACCGGAACGACTCCGCCGCCGGCCGTACCCAGGGCTGCTGACGGCAGGTTGAGATCCGCCGCCGGCACGATCCGTTCGATGACGGCTTTCAAGGACTCCGCCGGCTTCTCTGTGAGTCTTACCTCGACCCCGGTTACCCGCTCCCGCACCAGGCCGATGTCAGCCTGGCTGACCACAGCGCGGATTACCGGGCGATGCTCGGAAACGATATAGCCGAGCAGTTCCCCCTTCTTGACAAACCGGCCGGACAGATTGCGGGCGTCGATCAGGACAAAGTTCCCCAGGGCCGGACTGCGAATCAGCAGTTTTTCTAACTTTTCCTCGGTTTGGTGCTGATCCCCTCTGACCAGTTCGATCTCTTCCAGCATCATCTTCCGCTTGACCCGCTCATGGAGCGGCAGAGCATTGTAGCGAGCGTAAAGTTCCGCCAGCCGGGCCTGGTAAACCTCGAATTCCGTTTCCAGAAAGGGATCGACTCCGCGCAGCAGTGGCGCATCCTTGGCAACCAATTGCTCGACGGGAGCCAGCACCTCAACCACCTCGCAATCGATCCCGGCCCGGATCATCGATTGTTCCGGCAGCCAGACCACCCCCTGGGTAGTGGTCCAGAGTGGCATCGGGAGCACAAACATCAGCAGCACAACCCCCAGCACAGCTCCGCCTCCAACCATGACCAGCCGGGAGCGCCGGCTGCGAGCCGCCGGGCTGTCCAGGAAGCGGGTCAGACTGCGGACCGCGGGGAGTATCAGCAGGCTGACGGCGCCCCACAAAGCGATCAGTACACCGACAACAAAGAAGCGACTGCTGACCAGCCAGATCAGCCCGAGCATAACCGCGATGCGGTAGCAGAATGAGATCGGCCCGTAGACAAGAAACCAGCCTTGCTCGCCTGGAGCGCTGACCGGCGATTCGGCTGTTTCGATTCCCAGCAGGTAGCGCTGCAGCAGATAACCGAGGTAACGGGTGGAACGTTGCCCCAGATTGGGAATTTCGATCAGGTCGGCGAGCATGTAGTAACCGTCGTAACGCAACAGGGGGTTGCCGTTGAACAGCAGGGTCGAGATCCCGCCAATCAGCATGACATTATAGGCCAGCGCGCTGATCAGGCCGGTTTCCACGTTTAGCCAGACGAACAAAGCGAGCGAGGCCAGTAGCAGTTCGACCATCATCCCCATGGCGGCAACGGCAATCCGGCGCTGCTTGTCGGGAAAAGAGGCGGAGGCGGAGGCATCGACGTAAGGGATCGGGGTCAGGGCGAGCAGCATAATCCCCATCTCATGGACTTCGCCGCCCCACTTTTTCAGCGCGAAGGCATGGCCGAACTCGTGGAGAATTTTGACCAGCGGATAGATCAGCCAGAGCAGTAACAGATTGCTCGGCAAAAACAAGCGATCGGCCAGGCTGCCGGAAAGTTCGGGCCAGTGCATAATCGCCGCTACCACAGCGGACAGCACAACCAACAGCCAGAGGAAAAAGGCGCCGCGGGTAAACATGAGGGCCGATAGAAAGCTCCATCTTTCAAGCAACCGATCGGGATCCCAAAGCGGGAAACGCAGTGAAAACGGATTTGACACGCGCTGCTTCCAACTGTTGCTCGGCTGCCCCTGAGTCTGGCGGAACACTTCCACCGTGCTCGGCAGGATGTCACTTTGAATCAGGTCCGCATCGTGCAGCCGCCCGAGCAGGCGAATGACTTCATCCTGGGTCGGAACCACGTCGGCCGGCAACTTGTCGGCGTTCTCCCAGATTTCCTGAACAGTCCGCTGGCCGTCCATCTGGCCGATTAGCGCGTAGGCGGCCGCGTTGAACCGATGGTTGCGCCCGTTCAGGCTGTTTCTCAACACATACCAGGGCTGCCCCCGGTAGACATGTCGGGAAATTATGGCGGTATCGCGCAACACCGGTTTGAGGTTTGCGACTCGATACCAATATGTGCTGAACAGGGATTCGCTCATCATTCCTCTTACGGCAGCCGGTTCCAGACAAACAGTCGCAGCCAGTCAACCAATGGCCGGGTCCAGATCCAGAGCAGCTTTTTTCGCCCGATTTCTATTTTGCTGATCCCTTGCATGCCGGGGCGCATCAGATCCGAATGGTTGTCCATGACCGCCTCGACGCGGAAATAGTTGTGCCCGCCCTCGTTGGCTGAGACGGGCATCAGTTGATCGATTGTGATGGCGATCGACTTGTCCGGAATCCCGGACAATTTCAATTGCCCCCGTTGCTCCAGTGAAACCAAACCGATATCCCGGTCGTCAACCTTCAGGACAACCCGGTATTCGTCGGTCGGAGCCACTTCGAACAACACCTCGCCCCGCGTGACGGGTGAGCCCAGTGCCTGGCTGAGGTCACCCTTGACAATCAGGCCGGAAAATGGTGCGACAAGAGTTACGCGCGCCAACTGATGCTCGACCAGTCTCAGCTGCGCTGCGGCCTGAGCTCGTTTGGCGTTGAGAATGGCAACTTCGGCGCGGTCGTATCCGGCCAGTGCCTTGCGGTATTCCTTGAGCAGCTGGGCAAGCTGGCTTTGCCACTTGCGCTGTTCGAGCCGCAGCTCCTGGTCATCCAAAGTCGCCAGCACATCCCCCTCCCGGACCAGATCACCGGCGCGGACAAGAGCCGTCGCAATATAGCCCTGCTGCGGTGCCACGACCGACCGGCAGATCTCCGCTTCCAGCACCGAATCGCTGGAGATGCGGAAAGTTGCACTGGCCAGGGACAACCATATCAGCAACACCGCGCTCAGAGCGACACCCACTTTCAGCGGCAGATGGCGCTGACCGAACAGTTTGGCGCACCAGCATCGCAAGGATTCAAGGATCTTTGAGGGCAAGGGACGCTCATCCCGCCTTCGGGTTTCAAGCACCGGCCCGAGCAGCAGCCCGATCTGCTCGCACTGCTCCACCGTCTCCGCGGTAAAGGGCTTGTCCGCAGCGCGTTCCAGCAGCAGTGCGCCGAGCGCTTTACCGTTTTTTATCAGTGGCAACGTGCAGATTGCCGCCCCTTGCTGTGCTTTCGCCAACTGGGCATGAAACCGGGTGACCAGCACGGTGTCGTCGGACACCACCGGATACACTACTGTGGCTCCCTGATCCAGGGATTCGCTCATGGCATCCCGAATTGCTCGAACCATGTTCGAATGCTGATCGATTCGGGAACTATGGGACAGAGCCTCGACCCGTACCCGGTTGTAGCGCAGAAAACCGAGACTCACCCGCTGACAGGAGAAGCGCTCGGCAAGTTCGTTGGTCACCTCGGTTGCGGCAACCCTGAACTGTTCATGTTCCAGTCCGGCGGCAACCAGATCGACAAGATTGACCAGTTGCTCCTTAGCCGTTGAACCATGCAGATGAATCATGGTTTCGAGCCACTTCGCTCCGACCTGAACTTGCTTCACCGTTGCCTGCTGCATCGGCTGCGAGCGACTAGTAATCTCGATGGCGACAACCCCGAACAACCGGTCGTTCAAAAACAGCGGACAGGCCAGCACATCCAGCGGTTCGCCGGTCTTTTCAACCTTATTCTTGCCGGTTTCTATCACCGCCTGTTTGTTGCGCAATGCCTCCTGGGCAGCGCGTGACAGCACGGAGTGATCACGTTGTTTGTCCGGCCAGTACAGGGCCCTGTTATACGGCCCCTCGTCGGGTGGACCGGTCAACAACACGGCATGTATCGATCCGGACAGCATCCGGCACTGATGAAACAGCCAGGTTTGTAAGACTTTTTCCATCACTCCCTTATAACAAAGCTTAGGTTCTTAGCGGGTCTTTCTTGTAACGAATGAATGTTTTCGATTGAATATTCAATCATTTGAAGATGATGAAAATATTTCAAACCAATTTTCTTGACACCAAATTCAAAAAATAACTTTAAGGAACTAATGACCCCCATCATCGGTTAAGGATAGTGAAGCCCATATACAGCTACGTGAAAAAAACTACCATTTTTACTATCGGCTTTAATTCTCAGAGCTTGAAGGCTTTTTTTGTATGACGGCTAAAATGGTTTCTTTTTGTCGTCCGCTCTTTGATTACTCGTGAAATTTTATTTGCATAAGTATTGAAAGCCAATCCCCCGAATCCAAACGTTTTATTTGAACGCATTACTGCACGAGGTCCCTATGAAAACTTTATGTCGCAATATTTGTGCCATTATGCTGTATTTGATAATCTGTAGAAAATCAGGAGCCTTAGAACGACAGGTGAAATTAAATTAAAAGCAACATTGCCAAATTTTGGCAAAGGGGTGACAAATTACTTTTGCCTAAATTGTGCGTTTTAAATTTTCAAAATGGGTGCAAACGATTATATTTGTAAAGAATTCTACCCGTCGAAAGCCTCCCTTCGAGAGCCTCAGAGTCTAACGACAGGGTCGAACGATCGATCCTAATTTTCAAAATATAAATACCCAGTAATGGTCTCACGCTATCACGAAGCTGCAGAATTGGAATAAATGACATTCCGAAGGCTTTAATTATGGTTCTGGGATGGCTGGCAGGGCAGGATAGAGAAACTTCGTCTGCGTCCAATACGCAAAGGCTATTCCTTTTTCAACAATCAAACCTCATTTAGATTGGACAAACTAATCCACAAATTGGTTATTTAAAACTTCTAACCCCATAATCTCATAACCCTTGAAAATGTCACACATTGCCACCGGCCTCTGTGCTGCATGGTTGCTTATTCGTCATGAAATACTGAAGTGGAATAAGAATGGTTGAAAAACCCACGACCGCATGCCGCAATTCGGCCGTCTTTTTAAACACACCTTGTAAATTGAAAAATATTCTATTCTGATTAATTTCCTCTTGATAAGAGAAACGAGTTGATGTAACCAAACTAAGATTATAAATACTATTTTTTTTTTGGGGGCTCAATCAACTAATTAAAACCCTTTTGAAAGGAGGAAACCATGAAATCATTTTTTAGTCACGCGAAAGGTGCCATTGTTCTGCTATCCATTTTTACCCTCATCCCATGCACGATGGCCTTTGCGGCTGAGTCTATTACGGTCACATCCTTTGGCGGTGCGTTCTCAACGAGCCAAATTGAGGCCTACCAGAAACCATTTATGAAAAAAACCGGTATCACAGTAAACGCCGAGGTGTACAACGGCGGCCTGGCCGAGATCAGGGCCCAGGTTCAATCCGGCAATGTTACCTGGGATGTCGTTGATGTTGAAAAACAGGACCTCACCGCGGCCTGCGATGAAGGGCTGCTTGAAATCATAGACTGGTCCATGCTTTCCCCGGCCCCGGACGGCACCCCGGCAACAAAAGATTTTATCGATGGTGCGCTTCACGAATGCGGGGTGGCGACGATTGTTTGGACAACCATCATTGCTTATGACAAAACCAAATTCCCGGGAGAAAAACCCTCCAAACTGGCTGATTTTTTTGATGTCAAAAAGTTTCCCGGTATGCGGGGCATCAGCAATCGCCCGGTTGTCGCGCTTGAATTTGCCTTAATGGCCGATGGGGTTGCCCCCAAAGATGTATACAAAGTATTATCCACCAGCCCAGGCGTTGACCGGGCCTTTAAAAAACTCGATACAATCAAAAAGAATCTTATTTTCTGGGAAGCCGGCGCCCAACCTCCCCAGATGCTGGCCGACGGTGAAGTGGTCATGACCACTGCTTACAACGGTCGGATCTTCAATGCCGTGATGAAAGAAAACAAACCATTTGTCATTATCTGGGACCACCAGGAATATAATATGGATTATTATGTGATTCTAAAAGGCACTAAAAACAAGAAAAGGGCGTTGGAATACTTAAAGTTTGCCACCAGCACCCAGCGCCTTGCAGATTCAACAAAATACATCTCCTACGGTCCGACCCGTAAATCTTCAATACCGTTAATCACAACGTTTGCAGGAACGGATGTTAAAATGGCGCCCCACATGCCGACTGCACCCGCTAACTTCAAAAATGCTCTGATGACCGATAACGAATGGTGGGCGGACAACCAGGATGAAATTTTAAAAAGGTATAGCGCCTGGAAAGTCAAATAATTTAGAGATAATCTAAAGGATAAGGGCGGGTTTACAGCCCCACACCCGCCCTTTTTGCTCTAATTTGATTTACTAATGAGTTCATTATTGTTTAGACACGAGTTCACCGCCCGCTACGCTCGAGATCGCAGAGAACGCAGAGGCAAAATCCGCAAGGGCATATAAAGATATGTTTATTCTCTGCGTTCTCAGCGAGCTCTGCGGTGAAGACATTATTTAAAATCATAGCAAACCATGTCTAAATAATTATTGCCATATTAGTATAAGGGGCTTGACCCGAATTCATAACCCGATATTCCTGTATGCCAACATTCCATTATCCCGGTTAGGAAACTGTCGTCATGTCGAACCAGAATTTACAAATAACGACAGCAGACGGAATCCCCCTGAAGGTCAGCCTTCAACGGGCCGAACGAATGAACAAGATTCGATCCTTCTTGTTTATCGTCCCGACCCTCCTATTCATTTTATTCGCTTTCCTGATTCCCATCGCGGACATGCTAATCCTCAGTGCGCATAGCCCGGAAGTAGTCACCTTGTTACCAAAGACGGTTAAAACACTTGAGGTATGGGATGCAACCGGTCTGCCGAATGAGTCCGCCTATTCAGCGATGGCAGAAGAATTAAAAATACTGAAAAAAGAAAGAACCCTCGGCCAGGTCAGCCTGCGGCTGAACTACGAAAAATCGGGCATGCGCAGTCTTATGAACAAAACAGCTCGCAAAGTGCGCAGACTAAAAACAGGGCCGTTCAAGGACAAAATGATCGCCATTGATAAACGCTGGGGGGATCGCGAGACGTGGGTCGTTATTAAACGTATGGGTAAACGCTTCACATCCACCCATTTTCTGTCCGCCTTAGATTTAAAATATGATGTCGACGACAACATTATCTTTCAACCGGAGGTTCAGCGGGTTCACATCCAAATTTGGTTTCGCACCTTTTGGGTCAGCCTGGCGGTGACGGCGTTGTGTCTGATTCTGGGTTATCCGGTTGCTTACCTGCTGTCTGAGCTGCCGGTTAAAACCAGCAACCTTCTGATGATTTGTGTTTTGCTGCCCTTCTGGACATCGCTGTTGGTTCGGCTGACCAGTTGGATTGTTCTGTTACAGAGACAGGGGGTTCTTAACAATCTTTTTGTCTGGCTCGGATTTATCGCTGATGAACAGCGTGTGCGGATGATTTACAATATGACCGGAACCCTGGTCGCCATGACCCACATACTGCTGCCGTTCATGATTCTGCCTCTTTACAGTGTCATGAAGACCATTTCCCCCTATTATGTCAAAGCCGCGCGCTCACTCGGAGCCAATCCCTTTCGTGCCTTCCGGCAGGTTTATCTGCCCTTAACAATTCCGGGTATCGGTGCCGGCAGCCTTCTTGTTTTTATTCTGGCAATTGGCTATTATATTACTCCGGCATTGGTGGGGGGCGCTTCAGGTCAGCTAATCGGCAACTTTATCGCACTGCACATGAGCAAAACTTTAAACTGGGGCCTTGCCGCGGCCATGGGTACGATCCTGCTCGGGGGAGTTTTAGTCGTCTACTGGCTCTACAATCGTTTTGTCGGCATCGAAAATATGAAACTAGGATAATTTCTCCGCCCTAAAATAGAAATTATAGGGTAGGATGAAATAGAGCAATTCTTATGAAATTGATGAGGTTATTTAACAGTTTTAAGGCGGATAAATTAGTTGATTGGTTGATGAAGTAGTTGAATAGTTGATTGGTTGAATGGTTGATAATGTTGGGATAAAGGAATAAAAATAGGATTTTTTCCTTTTTTAATTCCGCATTCCGCAATCCGAATTCCGAATTCAAAATAATCCGTGCTCACCAGCGACAACATTTAATCAAGCAGGATGGGCGAGTGAATTTGGAATAGGACATAAGCTAACAGTTAACGGATTATTAAAATGCCATTACCATCATACGCCGGCCGGCTTGAAAAAACCTGGTATTATGCCTTTAGAATCATCTGCGGGCTTATTTTATTTTATCTCATCGCACCGATTGTTGTCTTAATCCCGCTGTCCTTTAACGTGGAACCTTATTTTACGTTCACCCAGGGAATGCTGACGCTCGATCCGGATGCCTTCTCCCTCCGGTGGTATCAGGACACCCTCAACAACCCCCAGTGGATCCATTCAATCAAAAACAGCATAATTATCGGCTTTTTTGCCACAATTTTTGCAACCTTTTTCGGCACCCTTGCAGCCTGGGGATTAAGCCGTCCTCAAACTCCTTTTCGTGTTCTATTGATGGGTCTTCTCATCTCCCCGATGATCGTTCCATTAATTATTACAGCCGCCGGTATGTTTTTTTTCTATTCAAAAGTTGGATTGGCCCAGACATTTCCGGGTATTATCATGGCGCACACCGCGCTGGGCATTCCTTTTGTAGTCATCACCGTTACCGCCACCTTGATGGGGTTTGATCGAGATCTGATCCGGGCCTCGGCCAGCCTGGGGGCAAATCCGATAACCACATTTCGTAAAGTTGTGATGCCGCTGATACTGCCGGGAGTCATATCCGGTGCGCTGTTCGCCCTCATGACTTCTTTTGATGAAATAGTGGTGGTTTTATTTCTTTCCGGATTTGAGCAGCGCACTATTCCGCGGCAAATGTGGGTGGGTATCCGTGAGCAAATCAGCCCGACCATTTTGGCTGTCGCAACCATACTGATCGCGGTAGCGGTGGCTCTGTTGGCAACAGTGGAATTGTTGCGGCGCCGTTCGGAACGAATGCGGGGGATAAGACCGACTTAAAAAAGGGGGTTAACCGGTTGATCCGTTTCCGGTTTAGCCGGTTAGAATAAGCTCAGCGGGCTGAGGGGCTCAAAGAGCAACTTTTTATAATGTGTCCATTTCAAGCTGCAGAATAGCTCAGCATTCGGATCCCACGAAGGTGTATGGAAGTGCTTCTAACCAAGGAAGTCCAAAGCCCTGCAATCCTCTGAGTTCCATCCCACTCGAATTTGTTGGCCTTTTTTTAGCTTTAATCTGCCCGCCGCATTGGGTACTTTGACGATAAACTCATCATTGCCACAGACATCAATTCGGGTGCGAAGGTGGTCGCCAAGGTAAATCATTTCCTGCACCGTCCCTACAAAGGTGTTTTCTACACTTCCCTCCGCAGGATTGAGAGTAACTCTTTCAGGTCGCAGGGACAGGGTTGTCCGGTCGCCGGTATTGTGCACATTGACTTTCAGGGCTTTGACAATATCACCACTATTAACCTTGACCAGGCATCGATCGGATATGATTTCAGTCACCTCTCCTGAAAGCCTGTTGTTTTCACCGATAAACTGCGCCACAAAGGCGTTTTCAGGCTTTTCATAAAGAACATCCGGTGTTGAGAGCTGCTGGATGACGCCGTCATTAAATACGGCAACCCGATTGGACATGGTCATGGCCTCACTCTGATCGTGGGTGACATAGACCACGGTTACATTCAGCTTTTCATGAAGGTGTTTGATTTCGTACTGCATCTGCTCGCGCAGATTCTTATCAAGGGCACCCAGCGGTTCATCCATCAAAACAAGTTGCGGTTCGAAAACAAGGGCCCTTGCCAGTGCGACCCGCTGCTGCTGGCCGCCGGAGAGCTGGGCCGGGAACCTTACATCAAAACCGCCGAGTTCAACCATCTCAAGCGCCTCTGTAACCCGGTCTTTAATCTCACTCTTTTTCTGCTTTCTGACCTGCAGGGGATACGCCAGGTTTTCACTGACCGTCATGTGGGGGAACAGGGCATAATTTTGAAAAACCATGCCGATGTTGCGTTTGTGGGGCGGAATGCTGCCGATGGGTTGTTCATCCAGGTAAATTTCCCCATGGGTGGGTGTTTCAAAACCGGCCAGCATCATCAACGTCGTTGTTTTTCCGGAACCCGAAGGCCCAAGCATCGTCAAAAATTCACCCTGTGCAATTTCAAGGTTAAGGTCCTTGATAACCAGGATTTCGCCATCAAAACTTTTCTCGATTCGTTCGAAACGAACAGCCGGCTTATCATTATTGACTTCGGATACTGCCATGCCCGTGTTCCTTTTTTTGGCGCCTAGTAATTTTAGCTATTTATATTAACACAAACGAAAATTAGTTAAATTGAGCAGCGGTGTCAAGCTAAAATTAAAGTTCCGTTCCGGCGCTTATTTGTGTATGATGGCTTTCTCGGATAAACGGAAGAACCCAAAAGAAAGGAGATCAATCGTGCCAGACATGATAACCCGGCGCGTAGTGGAATTTCAGAGACGGCTGGCCGATGAAAAAATCGACCTGGCCGTTATCCACGACCCTGATAACATTTATTACCTTTCGGGGATCTGGGGTTACCTGGGCATGGAATTCGGCCGGCCGACAATTTTAGTCATAGCAAAAACAGGTTCTCCCACCCTTATCACTCCCGGCCTGGAAGCTGAAATGGCAGCACACATGACCCGGATTGAAGACATCAGAGAATGGACGGACGGCCTTGGCGGCCAATGGCAAACCCAGCTGGATGATTTAGTTAACGGGTTAAAAAGTAAAAATATCGGCGTTGAGCCCATAAAAACCCACCCGGTTGTATCTGAATACATAAAGACCAAATTCCACGACTCGAGTTTAAAGGATGTCTCCGGAATTTTGTCGGATATGCGCATGGTGAAAAGTCCCGCAGAAATTGATGTCATGCGTCAGGCCGGACAAGTTGCCGTCGCCATGTGTGAAGAGGCGGTCCACACCATTGCTGAGGGTGTGCCCGAATACGAAGTATCCTTGGCGGCGATTACGGCTGGAACAAGAAAGGCCGCAGAATTTATCGGAGACGAGAATTCTGACAGGTTGCTATCGCCTATGATTCACAACCTTCAAATCTTTCAATCCGGTCCCGATCTCTCGATGGTTCATCGCCGCCCCACCCTGCGGCGCATTAAAAAAGGGGATCCGGTCTACATGTGCTTCTGCCCCTTTACCCTTTTTAAACAGATTAAGCTTGGATTTGACCGTGAATATTTTGTTGGCGGTATCTCGGATGAACACGCCGGAATATACGAAATCGCACTTAAGGCCCAGGCTGCGGCATTGGAGATGATTCGTCCCGGAATCCCGGCGGAAGAGGTTCATTTTGCCGCCCTGGATGTATATCAAAGCGCCGGGTTTGGGATTTGCTATCGCACCGGCAGAGGCGTGGGATACTCTTACCTTGAATGCCCGGAGTTTAAAGATGGCGATAAAACAATCCTCCAGGCGGGAATGACCTTTGCAGTGGACGGCGGTATAACAATTGAAGGAGAATTCGGAGCCCGGGTCGGGGATTCTATTGTTGTAACAGAGGATGGTTTCGAATATTTGACGCCCTATCCAAAGCACCTGCGCATCCTCTAAAAACCTTCCACCTGTTTCGGAAGGTAATCTTCACAGGTGC
>JAIVWA010000030.1:0-12476 GCA_049190255.1 Gammaproteobacteria bacterium
AGTCGTTGACGCCGGCAGTATGGGAGGCCAGGAATCAGAGCAATAAAATGACAACTTATCGTGAGTTTCTATTTTCAAAAATAGATAGAATACATTTACTTTAGGCATTTTAGGCATTTCTTTTCTCAGGAATTTTAGGCATTTTAGTGCATTTTAGGCATTTTAGAATTCCTATTTCCTCTGTTGCCGTCCCTGCCAGGCCAACAGGATCGGGCTTGCAACAAAAACAGAAGAATAGGTTCCAACAACAACCCCGACGATTAAGGCAAATGCAAAGTCATGGATAATTCCGCCTCCCAGGAGCAAAAGGGTGACGACCACAAAAAGGGTGGTCAGTGATGTCAATATGGTGCGGCTGAGCGTTTCATTGATGCTTCGGTTTAAGATGACTTCCAGTGGTTTTTTATGGTATTTTCGCAAATTTTCACGAATGCGGTCAAAGACGATGATGGTATCGTTCAAGGAGTAACCGATGATGGTCAGCAGAGCCGCGATGATAGCCAGGGTAAACTCCTTGTCAAAGATAGAAAAAATGCCGACGGTTATGGTTACGTCATGTACCAGCGCAACAATGGCTCCCATGGCGTATTTAAGTTCGAGAAACCAGAATAAAACCAGGGTAACGATTAAAGCTGCCACAATCAGCCAGGGAATGCTGACATTTAACAGGGTGAAGATATAGATCGCTCCGATTAGTGCCGCTGTCATAATGCCGCTTATCATCCATTTTAGTTCAAAACGGCCCGATATATAAATGGTGATAAACAACAGCGCATAAAACATGGCAAACAAAGCCTTTTCTCTCAAATCCTTACCCACCTGGGGACCGACCATTTCCACCCGCCGCATTTCCACTTCGCTGCCGGTTGAGGAGGCCAGGGCTTTTTGCACATCGATGGTGAACCCTTCCGATGTCATGACGGAACTGTCGGTGCGGATCAGATATTCATGGGCTTCCAGGTCGCCGAATTCTTGAACCGATGATTTGCCGAGTTTAATATCCTGCAGGCCGACTTTGATAGCATCAATTTTAACCGGGGCTAGAAATTTCACCTGCATCAGGGTGCCGCCTTGAAAATCAATACCCAGCCGGGGACCGCCGTGGAAGATAAGGGACGCAATACTGATGGTGATCATCACCGCCGACACCGCATAGGCTATTTTTCTTCTACCGATGAAGTTTATGTTAACATCAGGCTTTACAAATTGCATATAGTTTCCTTCTGAACCCGTTTACGTTTGGGTCGGTTAGGCCCTTAGTTCATTTTTTCTGATAACATGTTGTCAGAATAATTGCTCTGCTAAGTTATCAGCGCGGTTGCTGCCCCCAGGGGCCATGTTTTATACACAGGATACTAAAGTTTAGATGCTGAGCGTTTTAACTTTCCGATTCATTAAAATATAGTCAAAGATCATCCGCGACAGGATCAGGGCCGTAAACAGACTGGCGATGACACCTAAACTCAAAGTGACGGCAAATCCTTTCACCGGTCCGGTACCGAACTGGAATAGGACAACGGCTGCGATTAATGTTGTGACATTGGCGTCCAGAACGGTCAGGGTGGCCCGGTTATAGCCGGCGTCAATGGCCGCCCGGGGTGTTCTCCCCAGCGCCACTTCCTCCCTGATGCGTTCAAAGATAATCACGTTGGCGTCTACTGCCATTCCGATGGTAAGAATTATGCCGGCAATACCCGGCAGGGTCAGGGTGGCCTGCAAGCCGGCCAGCCCTGCACCGATCAGCAAAATGTTAAGAAATAAGGCCACATCTGCAATCAGACCGGCTGTTTTATAGTAAATCACCATAAATAGGATTACCATCAGCCCGCCGATGATCATGGAAAGCAGGCCCTTGCGGATGGAATCGGCTCCGAGCGAAGGACCTACCGTTCGTTCTTCAAGAATATTGACCGGCGCCGGAAGTGCCCCGGCACGCAGAATGATGGCCAGATCACGCGCTTCCTCGGTGGTAAACCGTCCGGTAATGCGGGCCTGACCGCCGGCAATTTTTTCCTGGATCACCGGAGCAGAGTAAACATTGTTGTCCAGTACAATGGCCAGACGCTTGTTGACATTGTCACCCGTAATTCTTTCAAAAATGCGGGCGCCTTTTTTGTCAAAATTAATGGAAACATAGGGTTCATTGAACTGGGAGTCTATTGCAACCCTTGCATCGGTCAGGTAGGCACCGGTTAACAAGGTCCGTTTTTTGAGAAGATAGGGGGTCTTTGAAGTTCGCTGGGTTTCCGGGTCTTCATCGATCTTATAAAGGATTTCCCTTCCCGGTGGGACGTTGCCTCTCAACGCGCCATCCAGTGATTGGGTGTCATCCACGAGTTTAAACTCCAACAGCGCTGTTTTGCCGATCAGGTCTTTGGCACGCTGGGTATCCTTGATACCGGGCAACTGAATTAATATCCGCTTTTCACCCTGGCGGCGGATATCCGGTTCGGACACACCGAATTGATCAATCCGGTTGCGAATTGTTTCAAGGGCCTGGTCAACCGCCAGTTTTTCGATCTGGTCGCGATCGCTATCGGGAATATCCAGCATGATGGTTTGGATACCGTCGGCCTTTTTATCGGAAAGCTCACGCAGGTCTCTGAATTCGTCGTCAAGAAGGGCCCTGAATTTTTCAATACTTTCTTCTTTTTTGACTTCAGCAGAAATTTTGAGGCCCTCGACGCGCTCTATGGCAACATGGCGGATACGCTTTTTTTTGAGCAGTTCCCGCATTTCCTGGGAAATGCGCTCAACAGTGCTCTCCAGGGCTTTTTCCGTATCTACTTCCAGAAGCAGGTGCATGCCGCCTTGAAGGTCAAGCCCTAAATTGATCTGTTTGTGAGGCCAAAGGGCCGGCTTCCAACTGGGAAGGATATAGATGATTGCCGTCACGATAACGACAAAAACCAAAACCTGTTTCCAAGAAAAATTCTTCAATGATTTTTTCCTTTTTACAATAAGTGTTTAGCTCGACGCATGATTGGTTTGTTTGGTAAAGCCCTAAACCGGATCCGCCGAAGGCGGAGAAAAAATGGCCACAAAGGCTCAAAGACACAAAGAAAAACTGTTTGCTAAAATTCTTCTTTGTGTTTTGGTGTCTTGGTAGCGATAATGTTTTGCCACAAAATGTCGTTGATCCGCCTCTGGAGGGCACAATCCGCCTGAGGCGGACTAAGGGCCTAACAGGCGCATACAGTACACAAAAGCCCCGGAAAATTTGTCAAATGGTCACCGGCCAAACTGAATTCGGTGCTGCCGTTTTAAAGCGGGAACCTGAATCAATGACCACCCGCACACCCGGTGGTTTGAAACTGCCTGCCATCAGCGGGTTTTCCAGCCGCAGGTCGCAAATACAAAACCACCGCAGTGCTTTCCCGATTGAACCGGCAACCGGTGCCAAGTAGCCGGTTTATAAGGCTTGAATCCCAGCACCCCTAAAAAAACGACTCAACGAAGCGACCACTTATCCAAATTACGTGGGGCCTAAGGCTCACCCAAATGAATAAAACATTGGATGTTATTTTTTATCCGGCTGGCTTTGGGCCGCCGGCTGCGAAAGGCCCGACACATTGCCGCGGGCGACTTTAACCCGAACTTTGTCGGCAATTTCAACCGTTAATGTCGTTTCATCCATTCCCGTAATGCGGCCATGAAGGCCGCCACTGGTGATGATGCGGTCACCTTTTTTAAGGTTGCCGATCATTGTACGGTGGTCTTTACTCTTTTTTTGCTGGGGTCGGATCAACAAAAAATAAAAAATGACGAACATCAGGATTAGCGGGATAAACCCCGCAAAACCACCGGCGCCTTCTCCTCCAGCACCCCCTTGACCCAACGCATAGGCTATATCAAACAAGATGAATCCTCCTTCCAGGCTATTGGCTTTTAGGTTAGTCTATTTCGTCTTAAGTGACGATTCTATTTTTTATTAAAATGGCGCTGATATACTTTAAAAGATTGATTTCGTCAAATCATTCTTGAAAATTTTTTTAATCTTGGCTTCGAAAAGCTTCTGATTATTCAACGCAAATAATTTCGCTGTCTCCCGGCACCATTGATCGATCGCCTTCGATTTCAACACTGAGTTCACGCCTGACTTCCAGATCGACAATTTCCCGGCGCTTTTTGTTTAAAAGGTATTCAGCCACGTCAACCGGTACAATTCCTTTAACCCGATTGGTTTTTTCTTTCAGTGTCTCCAGGCTTAATTTTCGCAGAAAGCCGATACCCAAGGTCTCGACTGACGGCACCAAACCTTTGCCTTGACAGTATTTGCAGGGCAAGTAGCTCCCGAATTCGATGGATGGACGAATTCGCTGCCGTGACATCTCCAGGAGCCCGAATCTTGAAATTTTTCCCACTTTCGTGCGGGCTTTATCTTCTTTTACATACTTTTTAAGGGCGCGCTCGACATCCGCTCGGTGCTTGGGATCTCTCATGTCAATAAAATCGATGACGATAAGACCCCCCAGGTCTCTTAAACGCAACTGCCGCGCACTTTCTTCGGCCGCCTCAAGATTGGTCTGATAGGCCGTCTGTTCAATGGATTTTTCATGGGTCGATTTTCCCGAGTTAACATCAATGGTAACCAGGGCTTCGGTTTGCTCTATAACAATGGTTCCGCCGGACTTTAAGCCAACCCGGCTTTCAAAAATCGAAGCGATCTGGTCTTCAAGCTGAAACTTGGAAAATATGGGTTTAGCTCCTTTGTAATGTTTAACAATTTTGTCATGACGGCGCGAAAACAGTTTGGTAAAATCTTTGACTTCGTTGTAGACGGTGACATCGTCGATGAGAATTTCAGTAACTTCCGGTGTAAACGAATCTCTTATAGAACGGATGACCAGATGCCGCTCCTTGTAAAGCAGGTCCGGGGCCTTTTTTTTCATCACACTGCCCTTAATCTTTTTCCATAGCCGCAAAAGGTAGTTCAAATCCTTGGAAAGGACGGTTTTGTTGGCATTGGCCGCCGACGTTCGAATAATAATACCAAAATCCTCAGGGATTTTAAGCTTGCTGACGATGTCTTTCAGACGTTGACGCTCGTCTTCGCTTTCAATTTTGCGTGAAACTCCCACGTTGTCACTTCCGGGCCGGAGCACCATGTATCCTCCGGGCAAAGAAATATAGGTGGTCAACATAGCCCCTTTTTTCATAAAAGGGTCCTTGGTAACCTGCACCATTAATTCCTGTCCGCGCTTGACAATCTTGTCAAGGGAGCGTTTTTCTTCTGCAGTGTCCGGAAAATAGTCGCTGTGGATTTCGTGTCTTTGCAAAAATCCGTGTCTTTCAGCGCCGTAGTCGACAAAAACAGCCTGAAGACTCGGTTCAATCCGTATAATGGTGCCCTTATAAATATTGCCGTGGGTTATTTCTTTCAAGCTGCTTTCAATATGGAAATCTTCGAGTTTGTTTTGTTTGACCTTGGCAACTCTGCATTCTTCGGGGTCGACGGCATTGATTAAAATTTTGATGCTCATGAATTCTATCCTGTCAATGCACCAACTTGAGAAATAGTTGGCCGCACGATTAAAATTTAAAGGGCGCAAAGACCCCGTCTCGGGAGAACAATCTCATAACATATTCACTAAATTCATTAGGTCAATCCACCCGAAACGGTTCAATGGCCCCAAAAGGCTTGCATATATTGGCTTGAATATTAAATTGTTAGCTACAAGTCAAACGATTTCTGATTGACCCCAAGCAGTCTTTCATCGATTTTGGGTTTAGCTGCACGCTGCGGCTGACACACCTTGTCCTGGATCGGGAGTTGGCGTTTCATCTAAACAGCGGCCCGTAACTCCCCTGTTTGCTGCCTGGAAACAAAATGGTAAATGTATTTTGATGAGTTGACGCCATGGCGTGTTATCTGTATGATATCCTCTCAGGCGGAGAACCAAGAAGGATTGCCACGATAAACAAAGAATCCACGCTTAAATTACTGATTAGATAGCTAAATAGAGGAAATGACATTAATGGACGAGAAATACGATCCAAAGGAAATTGAATCCAGGTGGCAAAAGAAATGGGAGGAATGGGATTTATTCAGGGTAGAGGATGACCCCGCCCGGCCGAAGTATTATCTGCTTGAGATGTTTCCCTATCCTTCGGGCCAGATTCACATGGGGCACGTCCGCAATTATACCATCGGTGATGTGGTTGCACGGTATAAACGAATGCGAGGGTTCAACGTCCTGCATCCAATGGGATGGGATGCTTTCGGTATGCCGGCCGAAAATGCCGCCATTGCCAATAAGACCCATCCGGCCAAATGGACTGAGGCTAATATTGATGCCATGCGGGCTCAACTCAAGCGAATGGGATTTAGCTACGACTGGAACAGAGAGTTAGCAACCTGCCGACCGGATTACTACCGCTGGGAACAATGGCTGTTTTTGAAAATGTATCAAAACGGCATGGCCTACCGGAAAGAGTCTTTTGTTAACTGGTGTCAAGACTGCCAGACCGTACTGGCCAATGAACAGGTTGAAGCCGGGTTGTGCTGGCGCTGCGGTCAGAAGGTTCGCCAGAAACAATTGTGGCAATGGTTTTTCAAAATTTCCGACTTTGCTCAGGATCTTCTGTCGTACTGCGACAAATTGCCGGGATGGCCGGAAAAAGTGATCACCATGCAGAAAAACTGGATCGGCAAAAGCGTGGGGGCCCAAATCAACTTTGCCGTTGAAGATCACGATGAGGTGATCCCGGTTTTTACTACCCGGCAGGACACCGTATTTGGTGCAACTTTTATGTGTCTGGCTCCCGAACATCCCCTGGTGACCAAACTTTCCAAAGGGTGTGCCCGAGAAAAAGAAGTAC
Source organism: Gammaproteobacteria bacterium (assembly GCA_049190255.1). Lineage (GTDB taxonomy): Bacteria > Desulfobacterota > Desulfobacteria > Desulfobacterales > JAFDCJ01 > JAFDCJ01. Next base: position 6,823 of record JAIVWA010000030.1, read on the forward strand.
TGCAGTTTGTCGAACGTATAGCTTTGCAGGACCGATCAGCGCGAACTATTGAGAACTATGAAAAAGAGGGGGTCTTTATCGGTGCTCACTGCTTAAATCCGTTGAGCGGAAGGCGGATACCAATTTATACGGCAAATTTTGCGTTGATGGAATACGGCACCGGTGCGGTGATGGCCGTTCCGGCCCATGATCAACGTGATTTTGATTTTGCCCGCCAGTACGGTCTGGACGTTGTGGTGGTTGTAAAGCCTGATGATTCCGACCTGGATGGGGCGACCATGACCGAAGCCTATGTGGGAGAGGGCCGCATGATCAATTCCGGCCAGTTTGATGGTATGGGCAATCGCGAAGCCCTCGAAGAGATCGCCTCGTATCTTGAAAAAAACAACCATGGAAAACGAGCGGTCAGCTTCAGGTTGCGAGACTGGGGAATATCCCGTCAGCGATACTGGGGGGCGCCCATTCCCATGATCCATTGTGAAGACTGCGGTATTGTGCCGGTACCGGAAGAGGACCTACCGGTAGTATTGCCGGAAGAGGTTGAAATGCTGGCAGGTGGTAAATCGCCACTGGCCGAACTGGATGATTTTGTAAACGTCACATGCCCCCAATGTGGCCGTAAAAATGCCAGACGCGAGACCGACACCATGGACACCTTTGTAGAGTCATCCTGGTATTTCGAAAGATATTGCAGCCCCCAATGCAACACCAGCATGTTTGACAGGGATGCGGTCGATTACTGGATGCCGGTTGATCAATACATCGGCGGGGTCGAACATGCTATTTTGCATTTGCTCTATTCCAGATATTATACCCGGGTGTTGCATGATCAGGGGCTAGTTAAATTCAAAGAGCCCTTTACCAATCTGCTGACCCAGGGAATGGTTTGCAAAGAGACGGTCATGTGTCCCGAACACGGTTATCTTCTGCCCCAGGAGGTTGACAGCCGAAAGGAAAACCGCGTGTGCAGCAAGTGCGGCAAGCCGGTGACCATAGGCCGAGTTGAAAAAATGTCCAAATCTAAAAAAAATGTGATCGATCCCAATATTTTGATTGATAAATACGGTGCCGATACCACGCGATTATTCTGCCTTTTTGCTGCTCCGCCCGAGCGGGATCTTGAATGGAGCGAGCAGGGCGTCGAAGGCGGCTATCGATTTTTAAACCGGATTTGGCGGTTGACTGCAGGTTTGATGGATGAGATCAAAGATGTGCAGGCCTTTCAGGGCCACCCGGATAGCCTGGACGACACCATGCGGCCGCTGTTCCAAAAAACCCATCAGACCATTTACAAGGTAACCAGAGACATTGAAAATCGCTTTCATTTCAACACGGCCATCAGTGCGGTTATGGAGCTGTTTAACACCATTAGTGGCATTGCCCTGCAAAAAGACCATAGCAGCCATTTGGCGGTGATGCGTCTGGCGATTGAATCCCTTGCCCTTCTTCTGGCTCCGATTGCACCCCATTTTGCCGAGGAATTGTGGGCGGCACTGGGGCATAAATCCAGTGTACTCCTACACCCATGGCCCCAATACCGTGAAGATGCGCTCGAAAAAGCCGAAGTGCTGATAGTGATCCAGGTTAACGGCAAGCTGCGAAGTCGCTTCCAGGTCGCGACGGATACCGACGAAGAAACCATCAAAGAAATGGCGCTGTCAGATGAGCGGATTCAAAAATTCATTGATGGTCAAAGGGTAAAAAAAGTCATCGCGCTAAAAAATAAGCTGGTTAATATAGTCGTATAAAAAAGATTGGTATGGGGTATATGGTTTAAGGTATAAAGGAAGGGTATAGGGTATAAGGTGTAAGGTATAAAGCGGAAAGAATTAGGTGGAGGGCTCATCGAATTCGGAATGCGGAATGGGGAAGTCGGAAAAAAAAGATAAATTGCTGAGTATGGACTCAATGCTCATGGCAGAGCGAATGGTAGAGGGTTTAACGATGGGGATTTTAGATTGCGGATTTGGGATTTTTTTAAGGGTTATTTTCTGATTTATATTAGGGAAAGAAAGGTATAAGGCGCAAGGCTTATGGCTCAGGGCATAAGACGCATGGCTGAGGATAGAAGCATTCACCTTAAACCTTACACCTTTTACCTTATACCTTCTATGAGGAGAAATCTTATTGAATATAGCCACCAAAATAGCGCTGCTTTTGCTATGTTCCTTACTATTGACATCTTGCGGCTATCGGTTTGCCGGATCGGGCGCTTTTCCTGGGGGCGTGAATCAAATATTTATAGAAGTTATAGAGAACCGCACATCCAAGATCGGCGTTGAGAGAATCGTTACCAATCAGCTGGTATTTGAATTCACCAGGCAAAGAGAGAGCAGTCTGGTAAGCAACTTAAAGGATGCGGATGCCGTTTTAAAGGGCACGATCAAATCCATTCGTACCAAGACCATATCCCGGGTAGACACAGAATTAGCCAGCGAACGGGAAGTAGTTATGACGGTCGATTTGAAATTGGTCAAAAAGGACGGTGGAGAAATCATCTGGGCTGCGAACGGCCTTTCCGACAGGGAGGCTTATGATGTTAACGACGTCAAAATAGAAACCGACCGGAACGAGGCATTGGCCCTCACAAGGCTTTCGGCGCGAATATCGGAACGAATTTTTAATCGGTTAACGGATAGTTTCTAATCCGCCGCAGGCGGACCAGGTTTCAGCCCGGCCGCCGGCCAAAAAAAACGGCCGGTCTAATCGAAAAAGAAACCATAGTTTCCTACGATCTATACGAAATTAAATTGAGAGCACAGGGCGTATGCATGCGAATTAATCTGTACTCTGTAAGCGCGGGTGGAACTTAACGAAAATTACATCGGATTTCATTAAGTTTCATACGAGGATTCAGAGGTCAGAAGTCAGATGACAGATGTGAAAAGCTGAAAAGAGAATCACCCTATCTGATTTCTGTTTTCTGTCATCTGTCATCTGTCATCTGTTGGATGACATCAAGAACTGGAGGAGTTGGCCAGTTTTGTGAGGCGGGAAATTTTTCGGGCGGCGGTCCTTTTATGAATCACACCTTTTTTGGAGGCTTTATCAATAGCTGATTGAGCAGTATTCAGCTTAACGGTCATATCTTGAGCTGATGTTTCCCCTATTGATGATCGAACATCTTTGACGATCGATTTTATTCTCGTTTTAACTGATTTATTGCGCAAACGCCTCAATTCGTTTTGCCGAGCGCGTTTAATCGCTGATTTGTGATTTGCCAACGGTGAAGACTCCTTTTCATAATTTATTTAAAGCTGTATAAATATTAATTAATTTGGTACCTGTCAAGAAAATTTAACAATTTGTTCAAGAAATACCCAATATTTTCCCGCCGCGGCAGGACGGAAATTCCGAGATGTGGCTATGTCTGAAAATTCCCGGGTGGTAAAAGCTGCCGGTGTCATCGGAGCGGCAACTCTTTTGAGTCGTATCCTGGGTTTTATCCGTGATGCAGTGATTGCCTGGTTTTTTGGGGCCGGATTTAGCTCCGATGCCTTTATTGCAGCCTTCAGAATTCCGAATCTACTGAGACGACTTTTTGCCGAAGGCTCGCTGAGTTCCGCCTTTATTCCGGTTTTTACGCAATATGTTGTCAACCGGGGTCAACCTGAAGCTTACCAATTGGCACGATCGGCGTTCCGGTTGCTGAGTGTTTTTTTGATTCTGGTGACTTTGGGCGGTATCCTGTTGTCACCCTGGATTGTAAAGTTTGTTGCTCCCGGATTTGGCGCCGACAAGTTTTCACTGACCGTGACCCTGACCCGTCTCATGTTTCCTTACATATTTTTTGTTGGGCTGGTCGCCCTTTGCATGGGAATTCTCAATGTTCTCGGTCATTTTGCAGCGCCGGCCCTTGCACCGGTGTTGCTCAATATCTCCATCATCGGGTCGGTCTTTTTTATTTCTCCATCCCTGACTGAACCGGCAGTCGGATTAGCCGTCGGGGTTCTTATCGGAGGCGTTCTTCAATTGGCGCTTCAGTTGCCGGTCCTCATGCGCCATGGATTTCGTTTCTGGGAAAAAGCCAAACTGCTGCACCCCGGATTAAAACAGGTTGGGACCCTGATTGTCCCCACCATTTTGGGAGGTGCCGTCTACCAGATAAACATCGTTATCGGCACCATTCTGGGGTCACTGTTGGCCGAAGGAAGTGTCACCTACCTGTATTTTGCCGATCGTTTGGTCCAATTTCCCCTGGGGGTATTTGCTATTGCCGCAGCCACAGCGGTTTTGCCCAGTCTATCGCGTCAAGCGGCAGCAGAAGATTTTGAGGCCCTCAGTGATACGTTTGTTCATGCTTTGAAACTGGTGTTCTTCATTTCAATACCCGCTATGGTGGGGCTTATCGTACTAAGAGAGCCTATTGTCGCTTTGTTGTTTCAGCGGGGAGAATTCGATGAATCAGCAACCCGGTTGACGGCCCAGGCACTTTTATACTATTCTTTAGGTCTGTGGGCATTTTCAGCCGTGCGAATTGTTGCGGCCACCTTTTTTGCAATGCAGGACACCCGAACTCCGGTAAAAATGGCCGCCATTTCAATAATTACCAATATTATCCTGGGAGTGGTTCTGATGAAGCCGCTTGCTCACGGCGGACTTGCTCTGGCAACATCGCTGGCTTCCATGTTAAATCTGGGGCTTCTGGTAGTCGCATTGAAAACTAAACTGGGCTCATTGGGATGGAGAAGAATTGCTCTGTCTGTTTGCAGAACGCTGTCATGTTCCATTGCCATGGGTGTTGCTGTCTGGCTATCCGGACGGGTAATCGTACCGGTGGAGAACGTAACCCTGGCTGGACTTTTGGGGGGAGTTGCGGGCACGGTTACCATCGGCATATGCATTTACGTCGGCCTTTCATACGTGTTAAAAAGCCCGGAATTACATATTGTCCTGGCTGAAGTCCGGAAAGGTATCAGCAAGAAATGACCCGAAAATTAAATATTCTGTTATCAATAGCGGTTCTTTTACTTTTATCCCTTTTCTTTTTTATCATTGTCAGTGAGCATGGGCTGGCAGATCTAAGATTTATAAAAAAAGAAAGGGACAGACTTGTTGAAGAGAGCCAACGACTTACCCGCAAAAATCTAACCATCGGTATCGAAATTGATCGTTTGAAGCATGATCCTGGCTACATTGAAAGTATTGCCAGGCAAGAGCTCGGGATGATCGGCAAAGATGAAATTATTCTAAAACCTCAAAGTCAATCGAGACAAAAATAATGAGCCAGGAAGTCAACATTTATACCGAGACGATGGCAAAAGTTTATGCAGATCAGGGCCATTGGGAGAAAGCCGCCGAAATTTACCATCATCTTGTGCAAAAGGATCCGGAACGTCAGGATTTACGCGATGCGCTTGCGCAAGCCCAAAGGGAGAGGGATGAGAATCCAGATAAGCACCCTGAAAAGCTCGTGCCGTTATTTCAAGAATGGATCGAACTTTTACTCCAACATGAAAAATTGCAAAAATTAAAAAAACTGCGCGATAAGTTGTAATTAGTTGTTTAGTTTTTAGTATTTGGTGTTTTGTATGGTTTGGTAAAAATCTTTTCTATAAAGATCAAGGCAACCCAAACACTAAACACCAAATACAAAACACTCACTTAAAAGGATATCTTTGATATTACTTTTAAGTGACCTTTATTATTCAGAT